>JAOPWG010000486.1 GCA_025965775.1 Modestobacter sp.
CGACGGTGACGAAGTCCTGGTGCGCCAGGTCGGACAGGCGCATGCCGATGTCGTAGATGACGTCGTCCCACTTCCAGCCGAAGTTGCTGGTGACGCAGGCCATCCCGTCCATCATGTTGTCGAACACGGCGGTCATGCCCGACTGGGCAAGGCCGCGGTACCCGGTGCGCTCCCGGCCGGTGCGGATGTAGTCCCGCAGCCGGGACATGTCCTGCGGGAAGACGTGGGGGTGCTCGTGCAGGCTGATCACGACGTTGTCGGCGAGCAGCTTCTCGGCCCGGTCGCGCTCGGCCTGGCTGAGGTCCAGCTCGTAGGCCGGCACCCGTCCGATCTCGGGGACGAGTTCGAACTCCTGGAAGTCCTTGCCCGGGGTGAGGTACGAGTACGACTCGTACCCGTCGTAGCGGCTCGTCGTCATGGTGCTGCCCTTCTGGTTGTGCGGTGTGCGACCGCGGACATGGATGTGCTCCGGCCGGCCGGGCTGCGTCCGGGCCGGGGGATGGGGCGACCGCCACGACGGGCGGTCGGGGGGTGTCGGAGCGGACTAGGAGGTCTCGGTGCCCGCCTGTGCGGAGGGGACGAAGAGCGGGTGGCGGAAGACCCGCTTGATCGTGCGGAGCTCGGTGTCGACCTCCACGTCGCGCACGCCCCGCAACATGCCGACGTGGGCCGTCATGAACTCGTAGAGCGCGTCGTTGTCCCGGAAGACCGCCTCGCAGATCACGTCGCTGTAACCGGCGGTGGCCGAGACGTAGCGGACCTCGGGCCGGCCGGCGAGCGCGACCGCCACCGACTCCAGCTCGGAGAGCTCCACCCGCAGGTGGAGGAAGGCCTCCAGCTCGAAGCCCAGTAGCGCGGGGTTGACCAGCGTGGCGAAGGACAGCTGCCGGGCGGCGAGCAGCGCGTTGAGCCGGCGGGACACGGCGGTCTCGCTCAGCCCCAGGTCGCCGGAGAGGTCCACGAAGCTGCGTCGGCCGTCCTGACCGAGGGCAGCGATCAGGGCCATGTCGAGGTGGTCCATCCGTGGCGGCTTCTCGACGGGCGCCACCGGCCGCAGAGCCCGGTCCTCCGAGCCCGGCAGGAGCCCCCGGCTCCACTCGTCGCGGGTCTTGAACGTCTTGAGCACCATCGAGGTGGTGCTGTCCACGATCGCCTCGTGCTCGGCCAGGTCCTCCAGCAGGGTCCGGCTGAGGTGTGCACGGTCGCGGACGATCAACTCGCAGATGATGTCGCTGCGGCCGCTGACGATCGACACGAAGCGCACGTCGGTCCGGGTGGCCACGGCCTCGGCGACGGCTACGGTGCGGGCCGGCCGGGTGCGCAGGTGGACCAGGACAGGCTGACCGAGGCCGGCGCGCAGTGGGTCGGGCACACCGATGACCAGGAGGTTTCCCGAGTCGCGCAGTCGATGGACCCGGCGCATGGCCGTGCTCTCCGAGACGCCGGCGACCGTCGCCAGCTGACCCCACGTGGCCCGTGCGTCGTTCTGGAGGGCCGCGACGAGGCGTGCGTCGACGTCGTCGAACGCCGAGGCGGTCGGGTCCATGGGCACGGCCGGAGTCTGACCGATAACCAGTACAGGGTCAAGGGACGTCGCAGGTATCCGTCGCCCGCGGGGTCACGGCGCAGGATCTCGTCGTCCACTGGCGCGATTCGAAATAGAAATGTAATGCGCCGGACCTGCCGCGGACACCGCAGTCCTGGTAGACCTGCCATCTGCAGAGATCCTGCATCAGGGCACCATGTCACGCTGGTTCACTGCACAGGCTTCCTGTCGGAGCCTGTTCCTCGCGATCACCGCGAGAACTCGCCCTCGGCACCCCGAGGGTGCCCACCGCTGTAGGAGAGGAGACGTGCGCATGCGCCTCGCGTACGTACTACCCGGCCCGCTGTCCCTCGGACACCCCGGAGGGAAGCAGGAACTCCAGCGCCGTGAGGAGATCCTGCAGGCATGGGCGGCTCCGGGCACCACTGTCGTCGTGCGTGAGGTGGCGGCAGGTCCGCCCTCCATCGAGAGCGCGTACGAGGAGTACCTCTCGCTGGCCCAGACGGCCGGCCTGCTCCAGACCCTGCAGGGTGAGGGGTTCGACGCGGCGATCATCGGCTGCTTCGGGGACCCGTGCCTGGACGCCCTGTACGAGGTGACCGAGGGCCTGGTGGTCGTCGGCCCCGGTGACGCGTCGTTCCACCTGGCCGCGATGCTCGGTGAGAGCTTCGGCGTGGTCACCGTCGACGACGGCATCGTCGGCCCGATCCGCCGGCAGGTCGCCGGCAGCGGCCTGGCCGCCCGGCTGGCGCACGTCGCCGTGGTCCAGACGCCGGTCCTCGAGATGTCCGGCGACCTCGACGAGCTGGTCGAGCGCACGTGCGCCGGGGCCCGCGAGGTGGTGGCCCGCGGCGCGGACACCGTCGTCCTGGGCTGCATGAGCATGGCCTTCCTCGACCTCGGTCCGCGGATCGAGGCGGCGGTCGGCATCCCGGTCGTCAACCCGGTGCAGGCCGCCCTGATGACCGCCGAAGGACGCGGCCGGTTCGGCCTGCGGCACAGCAAGCGCGCCTACCCGCTCCCGCGCAAGGTCGCCGCCGGCGCCTCGCTCCCCGACCTCTACGTCCGCTCCTGACCGACACCCCGCGTCCCGGATCCCGGGAGCTGCGGGACCACCCACTCCGAGGAGACAACCGATGAAGATCCACCCCGGCCGCGCCCGGCTGCGGCGGCGCCTGCTGGCCGCGGCCGTGGCCGCGACCGCGCTGACCGTCACCGCCTGCGGTTCCGGCTCGTCGAGTTCGACGGCCGACGGCGAATGGCAGAAGGGGCCGGTGACCTTCGTGCACGCCGGAGCAGCTGCGCCGGCGCACATCGACCCCGCCCAGGCGGTCGACCTGGACTCGTTCACGGTCACGCGCAACCTCTACGACACGCTGGTGTGGACCGACTCCGATCTGAAGACGATCCCCTGGCTGGCCACCGAGTGGACCACCTCCGAGGACGGCCTCACCACCACCTTCACGCTGCGTGAGGGCGTGACGTTCGGCGACGGCTCGCCGCTCACGTCCAAGGACGTGAAGGTGACCATCGAGCGGATCATGGCGCTGCAGGCCGGCCCCTCGTACCTGTTCACCGGCGTGACCGGCGTCGAGGCGGTGGACGACCTGCACGTGGCAATCCACACCGAGCAGCCGGACACCTACCTGCTGCCGCACCTCACCAAGGTGGGCATCGTCAGCTCGGCCGCCGTCGAGGCGCACCGCACCGACGACGACCCCTGGGCCACGAAGTGGTTCGACGAGAACTCGGCCGGCTCCGGCCCGTACAAGCTCGGTGAGTGGCAGAAGGGCGTGCAGCTCACCATGCTGAAGAACGAGGGCTGGTGGAAGGGCTGGGAGGCCGGCTCGATCGACACGGTGATCGACCAGTTCGTCACCGAGACGTCCTCCCGCATCCAGATGGTGGAGCAGGGCACCGCGGACTTCGCCTCGTCGTGGCCGGCCAACGACGCCCTGCGCGTGGGCAAGCAGGACGGGTTCAGCCTCGTGAGCGTGCCGACCTTCGAGATCGAGCCGATGTTCTCGCTGAACACCCAGAAGGCGCCGTTCGACAACAAGCTGGTCCGCCAGGCAGCCCAGCTGGCCTTCGACTACAAGGCGGTCATCGACTACTACCAGGGCGAGGCCACCACACCCGGCGGCCCCATCCCCAGTGACTACCCCGGCGCGGCGGACTTCCCCGCCTACGAGCAGGACGTGGCGAAGGCCAAGGCGCTGATCGAGGAGAGCGGCGTCGACCTCGCGCAGACCCCGGTGACCTTCGTGCTGCCCGCCGGCTACGACAGCTTCTCCGTCGGGGCGACGATCTTCCAGGAGTCGCTGCAGAAGGTCGGCTTCACGGTCGAGATCCAGCAGATGCCCTTCACCCAGCTGATGTCGGCCTACGCGGACCCCGCGACGGCGGGTGGCGCCTCGGTGATCATCTCCAGCCCGTACTCGACGGACCCGACCGTCTTCCTCGGCAACTTCTACCTGCCCGGCGCGACGTACAACTTCTCGAAGTACGACAACCCGGAGGTCACCTCGCTGGTCGCCGAGGCGCGGTCCAGCACCGACCAGGCCGCCTCGGAGGCCGCACTGAAGCAGGCCGAGACGCTGATCCGCGACGACGCCCCGGCGATCTGGGCCGGACGGCCGAACACGCTGCTGGCCGTGCCGGACTACGTCAAGGGCTACGAGATGGCCGTCGTGGACTACCGCTGGACCATGTACTTCTGGCAGCTGCGGATCGCCGCGCACTGATCACCCGGCCGGTGTGGCGCCGTGTGATCACGGCGCCACACCGTCCCGTCCGCCTGGTCCCTCTGCAGGAAGTCGTGCTCGCTTGTTCACCTATCTCCTGAAGCGTCTCGGATGGATGATCGTGGTGCTGTTCTGCATCACGATGATCACGTTCGCGCTGGCCCGAGTCATCCCCGCGAACCCAGCGGCCTCCGCCGCCGGCCTGGGCGCCTCCGCGGAGCAGATCGCGGCCATCGCCCACCGCATGGGTCTCGATCAGCCGCTCCTCGACCAGTACCTCATCTACCTGCGTGGCCTGCTCCAGCTGGACTTCGGGACGTCGATCGCGACGGGCTCCTCGGTCAGCACCGACCTGGGCCACTACCTGCCGGCGACCCTGGAGCTGATCGGGGTCAGTTTCGTCGTCTACCTGGTCCTGGCCGTGGCGCTCGGTGCGTGGGCCGCCGTGACCCGCCACCGCATCGTCGACGGCACCATCCGGGTCGTCTCGATCATCAGTTCGGCCGCGCCGGTCTTCTGGGTGGCGCTCATGCTGCAGCTGGTCTTCTTCGCCAAGCTCGACTGGCTGCCCAGCGGCGGCCGGCTCGACATCCGGGAGACCCCGCCGGACACCATCACCGGCTTCTACACGATCGACACGCTCCTGCGCGGCGACGGCCCGCTGTTCCTCAGCGCCGTCACCCACCTGATCCTCCCGGTGACCGCCGTCGTGCTCAGCCTGCTCGGCGTCGGGGTGCGGCTGCTGCGGTCGAGCATCGGTGCGGAGCTGAACGAGGCCTACGTGCGTACCGCGGAGGCCAAGGGCATGCCGCCGGCCCGGATCCTCTTCCGGCACGTGCTGAAGAACGCCTTGAACCCCTTCGTCAGCATGAGCGGTGTCCAGCTCGGCTATCTCTTCGCCTGGATCATCCTGGTCGAGACGATCATGCAGTGGCCGGGCCTCGGGCTCTACGCCTTCAACTCGTTCCAGAGCGTGGACTACAGCCCGATCATGGCGATCACGCTGGTCGTCACCGTGCTCTTCCTGCTGATCAACCTGGTCGTGGACCTCATCTACCCCCTGCTCGACCCGCGCATCCGATTGGCAGGCCGGTGACCATGACCTCAGCAGTGAACGCACAGCCGGTACCCGATGTGGTGCCGGTCCGGACACGCAGCCGGCGCCGCCCGGGTCTGGCCGCCGTCGGCGGGACGATCGTGGCGGTGTTCGTCGTCATGTCGATCGCCCCGGGCCTGTTCAGCAGCCAGAGCACGACGGCACTGAACGTGGGACAGCAGTTCGCCCCGCCGAGCCTCGACCACCTGTTCGGCACCGACGAGGTGGGCCGGGACATCTTCTCCCGGGTCGTCCACGGCGCCCGGTACACGCTGTCGATGTCGGTGGCCATCGTCGTCATCGCCGCGCTGATCGGCACCCTGCTGGGCCTGATCGCCGGTTACGTCGGGCGCTGGGTCGACCAGCTGATCATGCGGGTGACCGACGTCTTCTTCTCCCTGCCGACGTTCGTCGTCGCCATGTCCCTCGCCGTCGTCCTGGGGCGCGGCATGCTCTCCCTGGTCTTCGCCCTGAGCCTCGTGTGGTGGCCGACGTACACGCGGCTGGTCCGGGGCATGGTGCTGGGGATCCGTGAGCGCCCGCACGTCCGGTCCGCCCAGGCCATCGGCGCCGGGCGCATCCGGATCCTCCGGCACCACATCGTGCCGTTCCTGACCCACGAGCTGATCGTGCGCGGGACCCAGGACATCGGCTACGCCATCGTCGCCGTCTCCAGCTTGAGCTTCATCGGCGTCGGGGCCCAGCCGCCGAGCCCCGAGTGGGGGCTCGTGCTGTCCGGCGCGCGCTCGTACATCACGTCGTCCTGGGCCTACCCGCTCTTCCCCGGGCTCACGATCATCGTGGCAACCCTCGGCTTCTCGCTGCTCGGCGACGCCCTGAGCGACCGGGCCCGGCCGGGCTCCCGCCGCAGGGGCCTCTCATGACGTGTCCCCCGCCCCACCCCTCGACAGGAGGCAGCACGATGGACCTGGTCATCACCGGTGGTGAGGTCATCACCGCCGGCAGCCGCGGCATCGCCGACATCGGCGTGTCCGGCGGCAGGATCGTCCAGATCGGCGGCGACGTCCCGATCGACGCGTCGACCCGCGTGATCGACGCGACCGGCCGGTTCGTCATTCCCGGCGGCGTGGACATGCACGTCCACCTCTCCCCCGCCTACATCCCCGCCGGGGTCGGTCCCGGCGGGGTGACCCCGACCGGTGACCAGGCCCTGGTGGACGACGTGCTCGCCTGGGCCGACGACTTCGTCAGCGGCTCGCACGCAGCCGCCGCCGGGGGCATCACCACGATCGGCAACATGACCTTCTCGCGGTCCGGCGAGGCTCCGGTGGAGGCCGTCGAGCGCACCGCCCGGGATGCCGCGCAGGACAGCATCGTGGACTTCGTCCTGCACCCGGTCCTGCTCACCGCCCAGGGAATGGCCGAGCAGGTCGAGCAGCTGGCGGCCGCGGGCTGCTCCAGCGTCAAGTTCTTCATGATGTTCGACAGCTTCGACGCCGAGGCCGGCGACTACGTCAAGGTCCTGGCCCGGGCCGGCGAGCAGGGCCTGGTCACGATGATCCACTGCGAGGACGCCTGCGTCGTCGGCCACGTGACGGGGCAGCTGGTCGCCGCGGGGCACACCCACCCGAGCAACTACGGCCGCAGCCGGCCGGCCTACGCCGAGGCCATGGCCGTGGCGCGCGCCGTCGCCTACGCCGAGGCGACGGGCTCCCCCATCTACATCGTCCACCTCTCCAGCCAGGGGGCCCTGGAGATCGCGCGGCAGGCGCGCGCCCGTGGCGTCCCGGTCTTCGTCGAGACCCGCCCGATCTACCTGCTGTTCGATGAGACCTACCTCGACGGTGAGGACGGCGGGCTCTACGTCGGCAACCCGCCGCTGCGCTCGGCCGAGGACGTCAGCGCCCTGTGGAGCGGGCTGTCCGGAGGCGGCATCGACACCGTCTGCACCGACCACGCCCCCTCGCTGAAGGCCGACAAGATCGGCCCGGGCGTGGACATCACGACGGTCGCCCCGGGGATGGCCGACCTGGAGACCATGTTGCCGCTGCTCTACACCGAGGGCGTGCGCAAGGGCCGGATCACGATGGAGCAGTTCGTCGAGGTCACCTCCACGAACGCGGCCAGGATCTTCGGGATCTACCCCCAGAAGGGCACGGTCGCCGTCGGCAGCGACGCAGACCTGGTGATCTGGGACCCGGCCGAGCCGACGTCCTTCGACGGCAGCAGCACCCACAGCCGCACCGACTTCAGCCTGTACGACGGGTGGGAGATCGAGGGCGGCCCGGTGACCACGATCAGCCGGGGCGCCGTCGTCTACGACGCCGGGGAGATCGTCGCCGGGGAGTTCCGCGGACAGCTCGTGCGCAAGGCGACCGGCTCCGCGACCGCCGACAACCAGACCATCCACATCGGAGGAGACAACGATGAGCAGTGAGTTCACGCTGGCCGCGGTCGGCGACGTCGTGCTGACCCGGTCCTGGACCCGGGACGAGGGCACCGACCCCCGCTTCCTCGAGGTCGTGGACCTGCTCGCAGGTGCCGATCTGGCCTTCGCCAACCTGGAGTCGCCGGTCAGCCGGACCGGTTACTCCCGGGACAAGATGGTCACCCTGCGCACCGACCCGGAGCTGGTCGACGACCTCAAGGGGATGCACTTCGACGTCTTCTCGGTGGCCAACAACCACACGCTGGACTACGGCGAGGACTCCTTGATGGCCACGCTGGAGGTGCTGGAGAGCAACGGTCTCCGGGCCGTGGGGGCCGGCAAGGACCTCGACGACGCGCTGAGCCCGGCGATCGTCGAGGCCAACGGCGCCCGGGTGGCCTTCTTCGCGTGCAGCTGCCTGCTGCCCCTGGGGTCCTCGGCCGGCGTCGCCCGGCCCGGTCTGGCCCCGCTCCGGGTGCACACCTCCTTCGAGGTCGACCCCTACATGGAGATGGAGGAGCCCGGGCACGCCCCGGCCGTCCACACCCAGCCCGATGCCGCGGACCTCGCCCGGATCTGCGAGCGGATCGCGGCGGTGCGGGACTCCGTGGACTTCGTCGCGGTGTCGGTGCACATGGGGTTCGGGGTCGGTGAGGAGGTCGCCGGGTACCAGCAGCTGGTGGCCCACGCGTTCATCGACGCCGGAGCCGACGTGGTGTTCGGCAACCACGCGCACGTCGTCCAGGGCATCGAGACCTACCGCGGCCGGGCGATCCTCTACAGCCCGAGCAACTTCGTGGCCCAGCAGCCCCGCGAGGGCCAGCCGAAGGAGATCCTGGAGCTCTACGCCAAGATGTCCGACGACTCGTACCTGGCGTTCCTGGACGTGGCCCCCGGCGGCACCTACCGCATGCGGGTCGTGCCGACCGTCAGCAACGACAACGGGCTGCCCGTCCAGGCCACCGGGGAGGTCTTCGACCGGATCGCGAGCCGGCTCACCCGGCTGTCCGCGCTCCTGAACACCTCGATCGAGGTGGACGGCTCGGACATCACCATCGGGTTCGGCCGTTGACCTCCGTGGACGACATCCCGATCCTGGAGGTCCGCGACCTGCGCACCCACGTCACCTCCGACCGCGGCACCGTCCGCGCCGTGGACGGGGTGAGCTTCTCGGTGGCCCGCGGCCGGACCGTGGGCATCGTCGGCGAGTCCGGCTGCGGGAAGACGATGACCGCACTGTCGGTCATGGGCCTGCTGCCCAAGCCGCAGGCCCGCGTGGTCGGCGGGGAGATCCTCTTCGACGGCCGGGACCTCACCACCCTGTCCCCCCGCGAACTGCAGGAGATCCGCGGCCGGGACATCGCCATGATCTTCCAGGACCCGATGACGAGCCTGAACCCGACGCTCACCGTGGGCACCCAGATCATGGAGACGCTGCGTCGCCACGAGGGCCTCTCGCGCGCCCAGGCGCGGAGCCGGGCCACGGACCTGCTCGCCGAGGTGGGGATCACCGACCCCGCCCGGCGGCTGGACGACTACCCGTTCCAGTTCTCCGGCGGCATGCGGCAGCGGGTGATGATCGCCATCGCGATCTCCTGCAACCCGAAGCTGCTGGTCGCCGACGAGCCGACGACCGCGCTGGACGTCACGGTGCAGGCCCGCATCCTCGACCTGCTGCACGACCTGCGGGACCAGCACGACATGGGGCTGGTGCTGATCACGCATGACATGGGCGTGGTCGCCGACATCGCCGACGACACGGTCGTGATGTACGCCGGCCAGATCGTGGAGCAGGCCGACGTCCACGAGCTGTTCGCGCACCCCGAGCACCCCTACACCCGCGCGCTGCTGGGGGCCATGCCGTCCCTGCAGGGCGACGGTGGCCGGGACGGACGGCTGGCCGCCATCCCCGGGATGCCCCCGAGCCTGGTCGATCCCCCGGTCGGCTGCCGGTTCGCCGCCCGGTGTGCCTACGCCGACCGGTCGGACGGCTGCGCACAGGGGGACAACGAGCTGCGTGAGCTGCGGCCCGGCCACCGGGTGCGGACGGCGCACCCGGTCAGCGCGCTGACGGGGGTGGCGTCGTGAGCACGCCGGGAACGGCACCGGCCGGCGGGGCGACCCCGCTGCTGCAGGTGACCGACCTGACCAAGCACTTCGGTGGTCGCCGACGCCGCGGCCGCGGCGCGGAGGAAGCGGTCAAGGCCGTCGACGGGGTGAGCCTCACCGTAGGGCGCGGCGAGACGCTGGGCCTGGTCGGCGAGTCCGGATCGGGCAAGTCGACCACCGGCTACTGCATCCTGCGGCTGCTGGACGCCTCGAGCGGGACGATCCACTTCGAGGGCCAGGACATCACCCACCTGACCGGCAGCCGGCTGCGCGGGCTGCGACGGCGGATGCAGGTGATCTTCCAGGACCCCCTGGCCTCGCACAATCCGCGGATGTCGGTCGGCGACATCATCGCCGAACCGCTGGTGGTGCACGGGATCGGCGACGCCGCGGGCCGGGCGGCGGAGGCGCGCAGGCTGCTGGACCTGGTCGGGCTGCCCAGCTCGGCGATGGAGCGCCGGCCGCACGAGTTCTCCGGCGGGCAGTGTCAGCGGATCAGCATCGCCCGCGCCCTCGCGCTCAAGCCCAGCCTGATCATCTGCGACGAGCCGGTGTCGGCACTGGACGTGTCTGTCCAGGCACAGGTGCTCAACCTGCTCAAGGACCTGCAGGACGAGCTGGGCCTCGCCTACCTGTTCATCGCGCACGACCTGGCCGTGGTGCGTTCGATCAGTGACCGCATCGCGGTGATGCAGGGCGGCCGGATCGTGGAGGCCGGCCCGGCCGACCAGGTGTACGACTCGCCGCAGCACGAGTACACCCGACGGCTGCTCGCTGCCGCGCCGGTCGCGGACCCCACGGTCATGCGCCGGCGGCGCCTCGAGCGCCAGGCGGCGGTCGCCCGATGACCGGCCACGGAGCGGCGCGGTGAAGGCTGCCGCGATCACCGGGCACGGCGGGGTCGACCAGATCCAGGTGGTGTCCCTGCCCGACCCGGTGCCCGGTCCCGGGGAGGTCCTCGTCCAGGTGGCCTACGCCGCGCTCAACCGGGCGGACGTGCTGATCCGGCAGGGCCTGACCGGCCCCGGGGTGCGCCGTCCCCACCGGCTCCCGCACGTGCTGGGTGTCGACGGTGCGGGCACGGTGGTCGCCGCCGGCGCGGACGTGGCCGGCACGGTGGCCCTCGGGGACCGGGTCGCGATCTTCCCGGCCATGTCGTGCGAGACCTGTTCGGCCTGCCGGCGGGGCCTGACCAGCCGCTGCACCCGGTACACGCTGATCGGGGAGGAGGAGCCGGGCCTGCAGCAGCAGCTGTTCGCGGTTCCCGCCCGGTCGGTGCTGCGGCTGCCCGACCCGCTGTCCCTCCGCGACGCCGCTGCGGTGCCGGCGGCGTACACGACCGCGTGGACGGTCGTGGTGACCACCGCGGCGGTCCGCGCCGGGGAGCGCGTGCTGGTCATCGGCGGCGGCGGTGGCGTGGCAGTGGCGGCCATGCAACTGGCGGCGCACTGCGGGGCCCAGGTCTGGGCCACCACCCGCAGCGAGCAGAAGGCCGCCCGGCTGCGCGAACTGCCGTTCGTGGACCGGGTCTTCTGCACCCCGGATCCCGGCTGGTCCGCGGAGGTCCTGGACGCGACCGACGGCGACGGGGTGGACGTCGTCGTCGACTCGGTCGGAGCACCGACCTGGCGTGACTCGATCAGGTCCCTCGGCCAGGGCGGTCGGCTGGTGGTCTGCGGTGCCACCGGAGGCGACGTTCCCGACATCAGCATCCGGGAGCTGTACCAGAGCAACCGGCGGGTCCTGGGGGCGCCCTTCGGCGGGTGGAACGACTTCCGGGACGTCTTCGCGTTCCTCGGCCGCAGCGGGGTCTCACCGGTCATCGACCGGGTGCTGCCGCTGGACCGGGTCCGGGAGGGGCATCAGGCACTCGAGGCCCAGGAGCACGTCGGGAAGATCCTCCTGCAGCTCGACACCGGCGACGCTCCGGCCTGACGGGACCCACCGGCGGACCCCGCAGCGGCGTCCGCCGGTGGGCCGTCCCCGGCGGGTCCTCGTGCGGCAGTGAGGGGTATCGACCGCTGTCCCCCACGCCGGGCCGGCCGGCGGCGACCGATGCGACCGTGCGCAGACCGCATCATTGATGTCGTGAAGATCCGCTTCGGTGTCGGGTCGGGGCCCACCCGGCCATCGGATGACCTGGCCGCGATCGTCGATCAGCTGGAAGACCTGGGGATCGACTCGCTGTGGCTGTCCGAACTGGTCTACGCCCCGCAGGTGGACCCGGTGGTCGGGCTGGCCCACGCCGCATCCCGTACGCGACGTCTGAAGCTCGGGACCGGGGTCAGCGTCCTGCCCGGCCGGAACCCCGTGCTGATGGCGAAGCAGCTGGCGTCGCTGGCGTGGCTGGCGCCCGGCCGCATCCTCCCGGTCTTCGGCCTGCAACCGGCGCGGGCCGGCGAGCGCGCCCTCTTCCCCGTCCCTCCGGGTCGGCGTGGTGCCGTCTTCGACGAATCGCTGGTGCTCCTGCGACTGCTCCTCGAGCAGCCGACGGTGACCTTCAGGGGCGAGTTCTTCTCCGTGGAGGACGCCGGAGTGGGGCTGCTGCCCGATCGGCCGCTCGACCTGTGGCTGGGCGGCGCGGCACCGGCCGGGCTGCGTCGGGTCGGACGGCTGGCCGACGGCTGGCTCGGCAGCCTCCTCACCCCCGCGGAGGCCGCCGCGGCGATCGTGACCATCCAGGACGCGGCCGCCGAGGCCGGTCGCACGGTCGACCCGGACCATTTCGGCATCAGCCTGCCGGTGGCGCTCGCCGAGCCCGACCCGGGCCTGCTCGAGACGATCCGCGACCGGCGGCCCGGGACCGACCCCCGCACCCTGGTCCCGCACGGGTGGGCGCAGACCCGGCGACTGGTCGACGAGTACACCGCCGCCGGGATCAGCAAGTTCGTCGTCCGCCCGGCTGCGCACCCGACGTCCTGGACCCGGTTCCTGACCGAGGTCGCCACAGAACTCCTGCCGCTCCAGACGTGACGTCCCCTCCGGAGGTCACCGGAGCGGAGCGGGGTCGATCCGGGTCATGTCACCGTCCTTCGCGGTAGGCGGCCGCGGCGCGGCGGTTGATGTCGGCCAGGGGGTCGGTGAAGTCCCGGTAGGGCTCGTCCCACGGGTCCTTCAGGCCCCAGCCGCGGCCGGTGTTCTCCACGTAGGCACACCAGTGCCAGCCGGCGAACCACGGCTCGCTCCGCAGGGCATCGAGCGTGGCCGCGTAGTCGGCCGCCCGGCCGGCCTGGTCGGGGATCGAGCTGGTGCGGTGGGGGTTGAGCTCGGTCGGCGTCCAGTTGCCGATGTCGGCGACGACGACCGGCTTGCCGCCGGACTGCTCGTGCCATCGCGCCAGGTCCGCGCGCATCTGCTGTCGGGAGGCGTCGTCCGGCTCGGTGAAGTACTGCACCGACAGGACGTCGACGAAGGGCTGCATCGCGCGCAGCACCGGCTCGGGGATGCCCTTGTTCCCGTTGTAGCGGTCGCCGAGGACCAGGTGGTCCGGGTCGTACCGGCGGATCGCGGTCACGATCGTCTCGTAGTAGCGGCTGGCGACGTCGTAGAGCTTGCTCTCCCGCTGGGCAGGGTCCAGCCCGCGCAGGTCCGCGAAGTCCGCCCCCGAGGCGTGCGGCAGCCACGCCGGGATGTCGACGAGGAAGTAGCCGATCAGGTCCGGCGACTCGGCGTGCTCCCCGGCGACGCTGCGGCCCAGGTAGTCGCACCACCCAGCGAAGTCGTCGTCCATCTCGCGGAACGCCGGGTAGCCGTTCCAGTCCTCGATCTCCTGCACCCGCATCTGGGCGACGTAGGGCATCCCGGCCCGGCGCAGGTCGGCGACCGGCCATGGCGTCGAGTGGTAGAGGTCGATCGGGTCGCCGAACCAGTCCAGCGCCTCGCCCCAGCCACCGCTGACGTACTCCTGGGTCCAGCCCAGGGTGTTGAAGCCCCAGTCCCGGAGGTCGGCCACGACGCCGTCGTCGATCCATCGTTCCCGGGAGCCGTACTTGCGCCGCCAGACCTCGACGTTGCGGGGGTACTTGAGGTTGGTCTCGTCGGCGTGGTTGACCCCCAGGGTCAGGAAGGGGTTCCCGTCCGGGTCGACGAGCTTCCCGTCCCGGACCGTGAAGGCGCTCATCGGTCCATCTCCCCGGAGAAGAACCGCAGGTAGTGCCCGGCGAGCTCGTCGGGTGACTCCTCGGCCAGCTGGTGACCCCACGGCAGGATCACGCCGCGGACGTCGTCGGCGACCTCGCGCATCTGCCGCTCGTTGTCCGCGCCGATGAAGTACTCGCTGCCGACGGCGAGCACGGGCATCGGCAGCTTCGTCCGCGCCGCCTCCCGGTTCTGCTCGGCGTCGGTCAGCGTCGCCCGGTAGATCTCGCACATGCAGCGGACGCCGCCCGGTGAGGAGTAGCAGCGCACGTACTCGTCGATGGCGTCCGGGGTGATCGCGCTCGGGTCGTGCGTCTCGTGCTTCATGAAGTAGGAGAAGTACTCCCGTTCCTTGCCGCCGATGAGGAACTCCGGGAACTCCGGCACGGAGTAGAAGTTGATGTGCCAGAGCCACACGAAGCTGCGGACGTTGTCGGCGGTGAGGAACGAGTACTCCTCCAGGCCGAAGCCCGGCAGGATCATCTCCTGGTAGACCAGCTGCTGGACCCGGTCGGGATGGGCGGCGGCGAGCTGGTAGGCCGCGGCAGCGCCCCAGTCCTCCCCCACCACGCGGTACCGCTCGTGCCCCAGCTCGGCCATCAGCGCGGCGAAGTCCTCACCGACGTTGCGCATGTCGAACCCGCCCGGGGTGTGCTGGGAGTCGCCGAGCCCGCGCATGTCCGGCACGACCACGCGGTGATGGGGCGTGAGAAGCGGGATGACGTGCCGCCAGTGGTACGACGTCTTCGGCACGCCGTGCAGCAGGAGCACCGGCTCACCCTCGCCCGCGGTCATGTAGTGCAGCCGCACCCCGTTGACGAAGGCGCGGCCGCGCCGGACCAGTTCTCCGTCGTGGTCGACGATCCTCATGAGCAAGCTCCTCCCGGGTCCTGCCGGTCGACCTCCCACCCCCCCTGGCCCGGGCACGCGACGCCCGAGGGGAGGTGTCGGTCCTCGGCACGAGCATCGTGGAGGTGCGGCGGGACGGCGACTCCACCTCGGCGTACAGCGACGTACGCCGGTTCCCGGGTGGCCCGCCCCCCACGGCCCGAGGAGCGCGGCGTCCCGACTTCCGGACGGGACCCGCGGGTATGCCGTCCCCATGGCCGACCACACGGATGTGTTCCACCCCGGGCAGGTCGTCCCCACCAGCGGCATCTACCGCTGCACCGGTGGGGAGGACGAGCACTTCTTCGAGTCCACCGACGTCAAGGGCCATCGGTTCCCTCCGCTGCCGAGCGGGTGTCGTGGCGGCGGATGGGTTCTCGAGCGCGGGGCCGCACACCACTGACAGGCCGAGCCGGGTCGCACCGCGGGTGTACCCGGGATGCCGGCGGTCCGGTGCCGTAGCTCCACGCGTCGGCCCCACACGGTGCCCACCAGCAGGCAAGCGGCACCGGTGGCGGTGACCGGCCCGAGGGCCTCTCCGGCGAACAAGGTTCCGGTCAGCACGGCCCACACCGGCTCGGTGCCCATCAGCAGGCTGGCACGGGCCGCGGACGTCGCGCGTATCGCCCACAGCTGCACGAGGAAGGCAAAGACCGTGCACGCCAACCCGAGGTAGGCCAGCTGCCACCACTGCCCGGCGTCGGCGCGCCCGACCGCGGCCGGTACCGCCGTCGGCGCGGCCAGCGCGAAGCCCAGGGTGCAGACCCAGGACTGGACCAGGGTCAGCGTCAGCGTGCGCACCGGGCGCCCCCGGGTCAGCGCGCCACTGGCCGTGACGTGCACGGCCCGGACGAACGCAGCGGCCAGCATCAACGCATCACCGCAGGTCGGCGCCCGCAGTCCGTCGGCAGACACGAGCAGGGCCACCCCGACGACGGCGACCACCACCGCGACGAAGAACGTCCGCGGCAGCCAGCGGCGGGCTGCTGCACCTTCCAGCAGCGGCGTCAGCACCACGGTAAGGCTGATCAGCAGGCCCGCATTCGTCGCGCTGGTCCGGGTCACCCCCTCGGTCTCCAGCACAAGGACCGCAGCCTGGCTGGCGCCCAGCAGCAGCCCTGGTCCCAGCTCAACCCGGGTGGGGCGCCAGCGGCCACTCACCAGGCAGACCACGGTCAGGGCCAGCGCGGCGATCCCGAACCGGATCGCCAGCACCGGCAGGACCCCCAGCGCGACGGCGGTGCGCTGCGCGGCGAGGTAGCTGCTGCCCCATACGACGGCCACCAGCAGCAGGAGGACATCACCCCGGTACGCGCGCACGGGCATCACCCTGGTGCCGGCAGACTCTTCAGGGCCAGCCCCAGTCTCTGAAGCTACGCTTTAGCATTTGCTTCATGAATGTCCATCAGCTCCGGGTGCTGCGCGAGCTCGGGGACCGCGGCTCACTGACCGCGGTGGCAACCGCGCTGCACGTCACCCCTTCGGCGGTCTCCCAGCAGCTGAAGGCGTTGCAGCGTTCAGTCGCGGTTCCGTTGACCGAACGGCGCGGACGGCGACTGACCCTCACCGCGGCCGGGCAGGCACTGGCCGCGGCCGGCGTCGACGTGGCCGCGGCCCTGGATCGGGCCCACCGAGCGGTGGCCGACCACCTCGAGGACCGTTCCACCCCGGTACAGGTGGCGGCGTTCCACAGCGCCGGCCTGGCGCTGTTCGGGCCACTACTGGCCTGGTCCCGGGAGGTCGGTGGGCCGCCCGTGCACTGTCTGGACGCCGACGTCGCCCAGCAGGCATTCCCCCGCCTCGTGGCCGACCACGACCTGGTCGTCGCCCACCGGCTCCGGCACAGTCCGCCGTGGCCCCCCATCGCCGGCCTGGTGGTCACGCACCTGTTCACCGAGCCACTGGACGTCGCCGTCCCCGCCGGGCACCCACTCGCCGCGCAGGCCACGGTCACCGCCGCGGAGGTCGCCGGCTACCCCTGGCTGTCGGTGCACGACGGGTTCCCCCTGGGCGGGGTGCTGGCCGCCATCGCCGCCGCGGCCGGCCGGCCGCTGGACGTCGTGCACCGGATCAACGAGCTCGCGGTGGCCGGCACGGTGGTCGCGGCGAGCGACGTGCTGGCCCTCATGCCCCGGCACCTGATGGCCGGCGCGCTGCACCCCGGGGTCGTCCTGCGCCCACTGGCCGACCTCTCCCCCGCCCGGGACGTCGACGTCCTCTGCCGCACCGAGACCCTTGCCCACACCGGGGCCCGTGACGTCCTCACCGCGCTGACGTCGCTCTCCGCGCAGCTGTACTGACCGGAGACGTTGGTCCGCAGTCCGGGTTCTCCTCGATCGTCGAGGGCGACAACCTCACCCCCGACCAGCAGGTCGCCAGGCTCGAGCTGGTCGTCGAAACGGCGGGCGAGGTCTGGGGCTGAGCCGCTCAGGCCCGCGCGTTCGCCTGGTCGACGCACATGAAGTTGCCCTCGCTGTCCCGGAACCAGGCCGCGCGGCCCCTCTCCGTCACGGCGATCTCGCCGTCCCACCGCACGCCCGGCATGTCCGGGTAGACCTCGA
>JAOPWG010000458.1 GCA_025965775.1 Modestobacter sp.
TGATCACCTGCCGGGCGATCGGCATGTTCCGGATGACCGACGAGAAGGGCGGGGACGACAAGGTCCTCACCGTCCCGGCGACCGACCCGCGGATGGCCCACCTCAAGGACATCGGCGACGTGTCGGAGTTCGACCGGCTGGAGATCCAGCACTTCTTCGAGACCTACAAGGACCTCGAGCCGGGCAAGAGCGTCGAGGGCGCCGACTGGGTCGGCCGCGAGGAGGCCGAGGCCGAGATCGAGGCCTCCCGCCGGCGCGCGCTCGACGCCTCCCCCACGCACTGACCGCACTGCGGGGAGGCCGCTGCCGGCGGACCACCACTCAGCGGAGCGGCTCTCCCCGGTCGGGCACGAAGACCAGCGCCCCGGTCGAGTCCCGGGCGGGGAGACCGGTCGCCGGGTTGCGCACCAGCCGGTAGCGCTCCCATCCAGCCGGTACCAGGAGCGTGACGATCTCGGGGCATTCCCCGGGCACCAGCCACTCGTGGTGGTGGGCCGGGCCGCAGTAGGCCCGGGCTCGGTTCAGGACCGCGGGGGTCACAGCTCCCCCGTCTCGGCCAGCTGCCGGGCCAGCTCGACCAGCTTGGTGTTCGAGTCCCGCGACGCGGTCACCAACACATCGAAGGCCAGGTCGGCGGCGAGCACGTCGTGCTGGTCCTGTTCACTCTGCCGGCCGGGCCCCTGGCCGACCCGTCGCTCGAGCTCGTGCAGGGCGCCGGCGCGCCGTGGGCCGGCCCGGTCCGACTCGGCCCGGCGGGCAGGGGTGTGCAAGGAGAGGACGGCACCGTCCGCGCCCAGGTACGACACCGCGGCAGCGGTGATCGCACGCAGCGTGCCATCGAGGTCGGGGGCCGCGCCCCAGGCCACGATCCACCAGGGAACGAGGAACACCGGGTCCACGGACGCCGGGGCGTCGGACACGGGTACCAGCTGCGCCCGACCGCCTCCCGGTGCCGGGACGAGTCCTCGTTCCCGCCGGTCCGCACCGTCGGCCGGCGGGAGGTCAGGGACGACGGCGAGGTGGCCGCTGCGCGGGACGGGGCCGGCCGCCGGTGCGACGCCGTCCGTCGCGCTCAGGGTCTGGTCGCCCAGCCCGGCGAGCTCCAGCAGCCGCCCCACCTGCCCCCAACGACTGCGCACCCGCAGGAGGACCGAGGTGTCCCTCGCCGTCCGCCGGGCGTCGAGCAGGACGCCCAGGCCGGCGATGTTGAGGAAGGTGACCGATCGCAGGTCGAGGACCACGCGGCGGGCGAGCCGAGCCCAGGCGGTCTCCAGCGCCTGCTCCAGCGCGAGGGCGCCTCGTGTGTCGATCTCACCACGGGCGGTGACGACGACCGTGCCCGGAGCGGACTCGACGACGTCGACGGCGAGGCACACCCCGTCACAGACTGGGAGGCTCAGGCCTTCGACCATGGAGAATCCCTCGGACGAGAGGTCGCCGGGGCTGGGGCGAGGCGTGTGGCACGGCCCGCTGGCCCGCGCGCTCGGTCAGGCTAGACCGCCCGCACTCGTTTGCGCCAGACGGCTCGGTTCAGTCCAGCAGGCGGGCCGAGCCCGCGACCACCTCGCCGGCCACGACCTGCAGCGACCTGCCGGTCCGCCGCGCGTGGGCCCGCATCCGGGTGAACGCCTGGTCCACCTGCAGGCCCGAGCGTTCGGCCAGGACGCCCTTGGCCTGCTCGATCAGCACCCGGCTGTTCAGTGCGCCCTGCAGTTGCTCGGCGAGCAGTTCGCTGGCCCGGATGCTGCGCTGCTGGACCAACCCGACGGTCGCCACGTCGGCGAGCGCGCGGCCCAGCGTCATGTCCGACGGGGCGAGCGCCCCCGGCGCGACCCGGAGGACGTTCAGCGCCCCGATGACCTCCTCGCGCAACCGCATCGGGATGGCCTGCGCGGACGCGAACCCGGCCTGCTCCAGCCGGGGGGTGAACCTGGGCCAGGCGGCGAGCATCTCCGCCGGGTCGGCCTTGATGACCGCATCGCCGGAACGGAACGCCTCCAGGCAGGGCCCTTCGTCGTTCTGCAGCTCGAACAGCTCCACCAGCCGCACCTCATGGCTGGACGCGGCCATCACCTCCAGGCCGCCTCGCTGGTCGGCCAGCATGATCCCCCCGGCGTCGGCGTCCAGCAGCTCGACCGCCCGCTCGACCAGGGTGTGCAGGAAGTCGACGAGGTCGAAGTCACGGACCAGGGTGTGGGCGAGTTCGACGAAGGTGTCGGCAAGGAACGTCTCTCGCTCGGTCACGGAATCCCCTCCCTGAGACCGTCGCTGGAGTCCGGGGGCTGCACCTCGGAGGCGCCGGCCTCACTGTCGTCGAGACGGAGCCGTCGGGCCACCACGTCTGCGGCCACGTCGAGCACGGGGCGCCCGCTGCGAAGGCATGGGGCGGGCGGGCGCCGGACTGCGCTGCAACTGTTGCTGTTCGGTGGCTGGGGCGACCGGCGGCTGGGTTGCCGACGCGGGACCCCGGGAGCCCGGCGCCGGACCGTCCACGCGCCGAGCCCGTACCCGAGCTCGCCGCCGACTAATGAGGCTTACCGGTCTGCCCTGTTCTGGCAGGTTCGGCGCCGGGTCGCGGCCGGTGGATCAGCACTCTCGACGACAGGAATCCTCGGATTCCTCGGCTCAGATCGTGCGCCCACCGGTCGTGAGGAGGGAGGCACGGGCATGTTGCTCGTCGGTGATGACCGGGCCGCAGATCATCACGACATCGAGGTGGAGGACGAGGACGGACGGCGGGCGGCCCGGGCCCGGTTACCGGAGGGCGTCGGCGCCTCGGGGGCATCCTCCACGGCTGCCTCAAGACCCGGACGCCCTACCGGGGAGACACCGCTTGGCCCGCTCCCAGCACCGCAGCCCCGTGATGCTTCAGACCATGGGATGTCTGACCCGACCGCGAGCGCCCAAGGCGTGAACGACAGACGATGACGGAGTGAACACGCTGATCGTCCTCGTCGCTCAGTACCTGCTGTACGTGCTGGTCGTCATCGCCGGTCTCGTGTGGCTGACCCGCGGCAGGCGGGAGAAGGCCGTGCTGGCCACCCAAGCTGTCCTGGGTCTCGCCCTGGTCGGCATCGGTATCTGGGTGGCTGCACACGTGCACACCGACCCTCGGCCGTTCGTGCACGATCCGGCATCGAAGCCGCTGTTCGCCCATCCTGCCGACAACGGGTTCCCGTCGGATCACAGCGCCGCGGCCGGCCTGCTGACCGCGCTGGTATTCCGGTACAAGCGCGCGCTCGGCCTGATCGTCGCCGCGGGGGGTGTGCTCATCGCCTGGGCCCGCGTCGCCGCGCACGTTCACCACGGTCAGGACGTCATCACCGGGTTTGGCATCGGGGTCGTAGCCGGCGTTCTCGCTATCTGGTTCGTGAGTGTGTTCGTCTCGGCGCTCCGTCGACGAGGGCTCACCGACGGGGCCTCTCAGGCCCGCACCACGGCGGACAGGACTCGAAGACCCCGCTGACAAGGCGGGTTCCCTCGGATCGCGTGGCGAGGACATACGCTCCCCACGACCAACTGATCACCGGCGGAAGCGCGCCGGGGAAGGCTGGGCCGCAGGCCCATCCCGGAGGGATGCGAAGCGCCCTTCCGGCGGCGCGTCGAGGCTGGGACGCTCGGGTGGTCCGGGTGCCGGCGCCCTCCCCGGGAGCCGTTCGAGGATCATCGCTCCGACCCGTCCGCGACCGCCTCCGGCCGCCGGAGCGCGGGAGGGACCGGGAACGGTCCCGTGCCCGCTTGGCGACCAGTCAGCTCCAGAACGGGCTGTTAAGAGGCCGGCTGGGCGCGAATACGGTGGCCGGATGCGAGCCGCCTGTCGGAATCGAACCGACGACCTTCTCATTACGAGTGCCGTACCTACGTCCGGTCCGGGGCGGTCTGATCCGGATTCATCCTGGTTGAGCCGCTGTCGCGGCTGAATCGTTCGCTCTGGTTCGTGATGGTGCGGTCTGGTTTGTGGGGCTGACTGTGGGGCTGTGCGTTGGCTCTGGCCCCCAGTCGATCCACCCACCGAGGGGCGGGGAGGTCCTCCCCGGGGTGGATGCCAGCGGTACCGATCAGGCCGCTGAGCATCTGCGCGGCGAGCAGGTAGAGGACCACCCAGCGGAACCAGTTGACGAAGTCTGCGGGCCACCAGTCTCCTAGGACCG
>JAOPWG010000006.1 GCA_025965775.1 Modestobacter sp.
CGGAGCCGAGGGCGCGCTGACCGCGCTGGCCGACTCGCTCGCCCGGGCCGTGGCCGAGCGGGACGCGCTGGCGGAGGCACGCACCGGCCGGGAGGCGCAGCTGCTCGTCGTCCGCGCCCAGGTGCGGGAGCACACCGCCGAGCTGGACCGGCTCACCGACGAGGTGCACCGCGACGAGGTCGCCCGCGCCGAGCAGCGGCTGCGGATCGAGGCGCTGGAGGCCCGGGCGGCCGAGGAGTACGGCGTCGACCTGCCCACCCTGGTCGCCGAGTACGGCCCGGCGGTGGCGGGATTCGACCGGACCACCCAGGAGCGGCGGGCCGCCCGTGCGGAGCGGGACCTCGCCACGCTCGGCAGCGTGAACCCGCTGGCGCTGGAGGAGTTCGCGGCCCTGGAGGAACGCCACACCTTCCTGGCCACCCAGCTGGAGGACCTCAAGGCCACCCGGCGGGACCTGCTCACCGTCGTCCGCGAGGTCGACGCCCGCATCCACGAGGTCTTCGCCGCGGCCTTCGCCGACACGCAGCGGGAGTTCGCGCAGGTCTTCGCCACGCTGTTCCCGGGCGGGGAGGGGCGGATCTTCCTCACCGACCCCGACAACCTGCTCACCACCGGGGTGGAGGTCGAGGCGCGGCCCCCGGGCAAGAAGGTGAAGCGGCTGTCGCTGCTGTCCGGCGGGGAGCGCTCGCTGACCGCCGTCGCGCTGCTGGTGGCGATCTTCCGGGCCCGGCCGTCGCCGTTCTACGTGCTCGACGAGGTCGAGGCCGCGCTGGACGACGTCAACCTGGGCCGGCTGCTCACGCTGGTCGAGCAGCTCCGCGACACCTCACAGCTGATCGTCATCACCCACCAGAAGCGGACGATGGAGATCGCCGACGCCCTCTACGGGGTCAGCATGCGCGGCGACGGCATCACCGGGGTGATCAGCCAGCGGCTGCGTGAGCCCGACGTCGCCTGACAGTGAGGCTGTAGGCGCCGGGTCACACGCCGGTGCGGACCGTCAGGTCCACCAGCAGCGGGTGGTGGTCGGAGCAGGCGGAACCGTCGAGGACCTCGGCGGCGGTGACCGTCACCCCCGCGGAGACCCAGACCTGGTCGATCCGGGCGTGCGGGTGGCGGGCCGGGTGCGTGCGGCCCTCGTCGCGGTGCAGCGACCAGCGCCGGGACTGGTCCGAGCGCGCCTGGGCCAGCTGCCAGGCGTCGGTGAACCGCTCCCGCAGGACGTCGAGCTCCGGGGCTCCGGCCTCGGCGTTGAGGTCGCCGACCAGGACACCGGTCTCCATCGGCTCGGTGTGCAGCTCCGCGACCGCCGCGGCCTGAGCGGCCCGGTCCTGTGCCGACCGGGAGCTCAGGTGGGTGGTCGTGACCCACAGCGCGCCGCCGTCGAGCTCCACCAGGGCGCGCAGCGCGCTGCGCGGCTCGCCGTCTCCCGGGAGCGGGTGCACGTCGCTGACGAGGAGTGGCAGCCGGGACAGCAGCGCATTGCCGTACTGCCGCGCCTCGTCGCCGGCGCCCGGCTCGTCGATCGCCGGCCCCCAGGCCAGCTGCATGTCCAGCGCCCGGGACAGCAGCAGCGCCTGGTCGACGCCCTCGCTGCGCGGCCCGTAGTGCCGGTCGACCTCCTGCAGGCAGATGACGTCGGCGTCGGTCCCCGCCAGCAGCCGGGCCAGCCGCGGCAGGTCGTGCCGACCGTCCTCGCCCACCCCGTGGTGGACGTTGAAGGTCAGCAGGCGCACCGGGATCACGACAGATGAGTATCGAGCACCTGATCGAAGTGCGGGCGCTGCTGGTCGTCGCGGCTGGTGGCGAACAGCCGGAACCGGGCGTCGCGGCCGTCCAGGACCAGCACTCCCAGCTCGTTGCCGAAGAAGGGGCCGGCCTGCTTCTGCCACGCCAACTGGGTCGGCGCCACCCGGGCCAGTCGGCCGATGGTCCGGGTGATCGCCCGCGCCCAGCGGCTCCACCCCACCTTGAAGCCGATCTCGATGGCGTGCGGGGCCTGGTTGTGCAGCGGGGAGACGGTCAGCTGGTGCACCCGGCTGCCGAGCCCGCCGGGGCGGACCAGCTCGGCCGCGTAGGCATGGTGCACGTCCCCGGACAGCACCAGGGCGGTCGCCGGTGGCGTGCCGAAGTCGCCGCGGGCGGCCGCGACCAGGGTGCGCCCGAGCCGTTCGAAGGACTGCCCGAACGCGGCCCAGTGCTCGAGGTCGGCGGCCTGGCGGAGCTTCTCGGCCAGCCGACCCAGTGGGCGGCCCGCGTGCCGGG
The DNA here is from genome assembly GCA_025965775.1 of Modestobacter sp. GTDB lineage: Bacteria > Actinomycetota > Actinomycetes > Mycobacteriales > Geodermatophilaceae > Modestobacter. The sequence continues at coordinate 2,266 of JAOPWG010000006.1, forward strand.
TGGCCAGGGTCTCGTCCCACCGCTCGATGTCGTGGATGGCGTGCGGCAGCAGCCAGGGGAGCGAGGTACCGATCAGCAGATGGTCCACCCCGTCCGCGACCGCCTGCTGCACAGCGTCGTCGACCCAGGCGAACTCGTCGTCGTCGAGCATCTTCCGGTCGTCCTCCGTGAGCACCCGGCCGGCCCGGCTGTCGACCATGACCAGCCGTGCGGAGCCCCAGTGCCGGACGTAGCTCCAACGCACCGACTCCGGTTCCTCGTCGGCGGCCCGGGCCATCTCGTCCAGCATCGGCCCGGCGTCGTCGGAGCCGTCGTCCCGGGTGGTGATCGCCTGCCACGTGGTGTTCTCGGCGAGCTCGCGGGGTGAGAGGTTGCCCAGGTGCTGGTAGACCCAGTAGCTGGTCAGCCCGCCGCGGATCCGTCGCTGCCACCAGTCGGTGTGCGTCACCTGGGCCCGCCAGGTGGCCGAGGTGTTCCAGTCGTCGATCATCTCGTGGTCGTCGAAGACCATCGAGGACGGGATCGTCGACATCAGCCAGCGCACCTGCGGGTCGCCCCAGGACTCCGCGTAGAGCCGGGTGTACTCCTCGAAGTCCGCCGCCTGGGCTCCCGGCGCCGCGTCCAGGTCGCGGTGGGTGGCCATCCACCGCGCGGTCGCCGGGGTCACCTCGTCGGCGTAGACCTGGTCCCCGAGCAGCACGAGCGCATCGGGCCACTCGTCCTCCGGCGTCGAGGCGATCTGCCGGGCGTAGCTGTCCAGCGCGTCCGGCGGGATGCCGTCCCGGACGTCGGCGGACGTCGGTGTGGCGTACCGGCAGGACCCGAAGGCCAACCGGAAGGGACCCGGGCGCCCGACGGTGCGGATCCGGCTGGGCGGGAAAGCGGAGTGCGGCTGGGGCCAGACCCGGTGCCCGTCCAGGTGGACCTCGTAGGGCGTGCTGCTGCCGGGCTCCAGGCCCTCCACCACGACCAGGGCGTAGTGGTGGCCGTGCACGCAGAACGTCCGCGCGGTCCGGTCCAGCACGGTCACCTCGCACGCCCGGTCGGTCTCCACCCAGACCGTGGCCGAGACGGGGTCGACATGCCGCAACGCGGGACCGAGCAGGAGGAGGGGCCGGGGGCCGGCGGTCACGGGCATGAGCGACAGCCTGCCCGACGACCGGCCCCACCGGGCAGGACGTCGACCAGCCCGGAGTGGGCGGGGACTGGGAGACTGCACGCCATGGAGTTCGTGCTGATCGCGATCGCGATCCTCGTCGTGGCCCTGCTGGCCGGGATCGGTCTGCTGGTGGGCCGGGGACGCCGGACGACCCGGCTGGACTCCGACGCCGCGGCCGGTACGACGCTCACCCGGCCGCGGCCGCCCCAGCCCACCGACACCGCGCCCCCCGAGGCGTCCGGCGCCACCGCGGCCGACCAGTACCAGGCGCCTCCGGCGCCGCCCGAGGCCCCGGTGGAGGGCCCGGTGGAGGGCCCGGTGGAGTTGCCCCCGGCCGAGCCGGAGCCGGGCCTGGTCGTCGAGATGCCACCGCCCTCGGCCGGACGGCTGGTGCGGCTGCGTTCCCGGCTGGCCCGCTCGCAGTCCTCGCTGGGCCGGGGCCTGCTGACCGTGCTGTCCCGGGAGAAGCTGACCGAGGACGACTGGGAAGAGGTCGAGGAGACCCTGCTGGCCGCTGACGTCGGCATCGCGGCCACCACCGAGATCGTGCAGCGGCTGCGCACCCAGAGCCTCGTGCTGGCCACCGCCACCGGCGCCGACCTGCGGGCGCTGGTCGTGCGGGAGCTGACCGCCGTCCTCGGGCCGGACCTGGACCGGACCCTGGCCACCGACCGGCACGCCGGCCGGCCGGCCGTCGTGCTGGTGGTCGGGGTCAACGGAGCGGGCAAGACGACGACGGTCGGCAAGATCGCCCGGGTGCTGGTGGGTGACGGCAAGAGCGTCGTCCTGGGCGCCGCCGACACCTTCCGGGCGGCCGCGGCCGACCAGTTGGAGACGTGGGGCGAGCGGGTCGGCGTGCTCACCGTGCGCGGCCGGGAGGGCGGCGACCCGGCGTCGGTGGCCTTCGAGGCGGTGCGCACCGGCACCGAGGCCGAGGTGGACGCCGTCATCGTCGACACCGCCGGCCGGCTGCACACCAAGTCCGGGCTGATGGACGAACTGGGCAAGATCAAGCGGGTGGTGGAGAAGCAGGCGCCGGTGGGCGAGGTGCTGCTGGTGCTGGACGCGACCACCGGGCAGAACGGCGTCGTCCAGGCCCGGGTGTTCACCGAGGCGGTGCACGTGACCGGGATCGTGCTGACCAAGCTCGACGGCACGGCCAAGGGCGGCATCGTCGTCTCCGTGCAGCGCGAGCTCGGCATCCCGGTGAAGCTCGTCGGCCTGGGGGAGGGGCCCGACGACCTGGCGCCCTTCGAGCCCGAGGCCTTCGCCGAGGCGCTCGTGGGAACGGCGGACTAGCCCCCTCCTAGCGGCAGACCGGCACCGCGAAGTCGGTGTTGTGCAGGGTGGGTGCGCCAGGCACGTCACCGTTCATGAACGAGTTGGCCGGAGACCAGCGGCCGGCCCACTGACCCGAGTCGATCAGGTACCAGAACCCGTCCGGTGTGACGCTGGGGAGGCTCGGTGCGTAGTAGCGGCAGCGCACCTGCACGGTGGTGTTCGGTGGGATGCCCTGGGCGTTGTCCTGGAGGGTGCGGGGATCGGCGAAGGTGTTGGCCCCGATGCTGCCGGTGGTCTCGGCGAGGAGCGTGCCGTCGCCGGTGCTCGGCAGCGGGACCGTGATCGCTGCGCCGTCGTCCGGGCGCTGCAGGACGAAGGTGCCGACCACGGCGGCGACCGCGACGACCGCCGCGGCCAGTGCCCACGCCGGTCGCCGCCGTCGCCACCGGGCCGGCTCGTCCAGGTCGGGCTCGGGCACCTCGGGCGCGGGTACGTCCCCGGTCCGAGCCGGCTCGGGCTGGCTCCGTCCGCAGGTCTCGACCAGGCGGGGGACACCGGCTCCCTCGGGGTAGCCCTCGACGTGCTCCATGGCCCAGGCGTCGAGATCCCGCACGGCACCGGTCACCGCGTTCCGCGGGTACCGGCCATTGCTCCAGTTGTCCAGCGTCCGGGCGCTGACCCGGTTCTCCGACGCTCGCGCGAGCTGGTCCCGTCCCCCCAGCGCGTTGACCAACCAGGTCACCTGCCGGACGAAAGGGTCGAGTGAGCGGGTCTCGTCCCCGTCCCGGGCAGTGCTCGTCATGCGTCCCCCGTGCGGCAGCTGGTACGTCGGCGCAACGTAACGCAAACGGCGCTTTTCGGAGAGACCCAGCGCTGCCTACCTGCACATTCTCTACGAGCGCTCCGTGCCCCCCTGCTCCCGGGACGCGGGGCGCGGGCCTGGGGCGCGGGGCGCTTTGGGGGACGGCCATGCGCCGGCCTGGTAAGGCGCCCGGACGGGGCTACCCAGCGGTCGTCGCGGGCGACGCAACAGGACTGGAACACAAGGTGCCGACACGCGGCGCTGAGTTCACAGCTGCGAAACACGTCCGCGCGCCCCTCGGAAACACGGTGTCGGCACGGTGGTCACCGCGTCGCCGACCTCCGGTGACGTCACCCCGACCACCGCGCCGCGGACGGTCGGGTCGACCACCGCGTGGCCCCGCCACACCGAATCCTCAGGAGGTTGCCGTGGACACCGGCGACACCGCCTGGGTCCTGGCCAGCGCCGCTCTGGTGCTGCTGATGACCCCGGGTCTCGCACTCTTCTACGGCG
>JAOPWG010000046.1 GCA_025965775.1 Modestobacter sp.
GCCGGCGGCCAGCAGCAGCCGGACCACCGCCGGGACCGCCCCGTCCGGCGCCGTGGCCACTGCCGCGTGCAGCGGGGTGCGGCCGGTGTCGGGGTCCCGCCGGTCGATGTCCGCGCCCGCGGCGAGCAGGTGCTCGACCACCTCGGGCCGGCCGGCGGCCGCCGCGGCGTGCAGTGCGCCGGCGTCGGGGTCGGCGCCCCGCTCCAGCAGCAGTTGCACGGTGGTCAGCGAGCCACCCGAGGCCGCCCAGGTCAGCAGGTCGACGTCGGTCGCCGGGTCGGTCAGCCGCGCGCCGGCGTCCAGCTCACCGGTCAGCCGCTCGGCGTCGCCGAGGAAGGCAGCCGAGGCGGCGTCGACGGGGGCGCCCAGCCGTCGCAGCAGTCCGACCAGGTCGGGGGCCTGCTGCAGGGCGACCTGCAGCGGGGTGCGACCACCTTCGGTCACGGCGGACAGGTCGGCGCCGGCGGTCACCAGTGTCTCGACGAGCGCCGGGTGGCCGGCCGCGACGGCAAGGTGCACCGCCGTCCAGCCGTCCTCACCCGCCCGCTCCACCGTGGCGGTCAGTAAGGAGGGTTGGCCGGCGACGGCGGCGCGCACGCCCGCCACGTCACCGTCGGCGATCAGCCGGCTCACCCGCTGCGCAGTCATCCGCGTGGTCATCGGTCCGTCCTCGTCCTCCCGCGCCGTCCCGTGGCGCGTCCGCGGGGAACCGGGGTCACACCACGTCCCTGCGCACCGCCAGGAGGGTGCCCAGCAGCGCAGCGAGGAGACCGTAGCCGAGCAGCAGCAGCGCGCCCTGTCCGGCGCCCAGCACGTCCGGCCCCGCGGTCGTGGCGGTCATCGCCTGCAGTGCTCCGCCGGGCAGCCACCGATAGGCGCCGGCCGTGGTCGGGATGTTGCTGATGATCGGCTCGATGACGTACAGGTAGACCAGCGCCCCGACGATCGCACCGACCTGGTTGCGCAGCAGCGCGCCCAGGCCTACACCGATCACGGCGTAGACGACCATCGCCAGGCCGGCGCGGGCGAGCACCGCGAGGTTGTCGGCGGAGAACGACGGCACCGCACCCCGGGCGCCGCCGTAGACGACGACGACCAGCACCGTCACCGCGCACACGATGACCGCGAACGGGACGGCGGCCAGCGCGTAGGCGACCAGCTTGGCCGCGACCACCCGGCCCCGGTGCGGGCTGGCCAGGAAGGTGGGGGTCGCCGTGCGGTGCCGGTACTCCTGGGTCATCCCGATGACGCCGAGGACCAGGGTGAGCACGGTCCCGTTGGCCGCGACGGCGAAGGCGAGCTTCGCGAACGCCGCGGTGCCGACCGGCGGCAGCCCGGAGCTGGGATCGCCGGCGAAGGCGGTGAGCAGGGCCGCAAACCCGCCGCCGAGCAGACAGGCGCCGGCCAGCAGGCCGATCCACACGCGGGTCGTGAGCAGCTTGGTCCACTCCGACTGCACCAGCCGGGTCATCAGGACGCCACCTCCCGGGACGGGGACGGAGCCGCCTCGTCCGGGCCGGCGGCGGCGAACTGCTCCTGACCGGCGGTGAGCCGGAAGTAGACCTCTTCCAGGCCGCTGGTGCGCGCCCGCAGCTCGTGCAGCTCCACCCCCTCGGCGAAGGCGAGCCGACCCAGCTCGGCGGTGGTCAGCCCCGACACGATGAGCGTGTCGGCTCCGGCGGCCTCGACCGCGACGCCGTCCCCACCCAGCAACTCGGCCAGCCGCACCGACTGCGGGCTGCGCACGAGCACCGTGCCGCCACCCTCGGCGTCCGCCCCGGAGCGCAGGTGCTCCAGCGAGCCCTCGCGGACGAGGCTGCCCGCGGCGACGATGACCACCCGGTCGGCGGTCTGGTCGACCTCGGCCAGCAGGTGGCTGCTGACCAGCACGGTGCGCCCCTGCTCGTGGGCGAGGTGGCGGAGGAACCCGCGCAGCCATTGGATGCCCTCCGGGTCCAGCCCGTTGGCCGGCTCGTCGAGGACCAGGACGGCCGGGTCGCCGAGCAGCGCGGTGGCCAGCCCCAGCCGCTGGCGCATGCCCATGGAGTATCCACCGGCCCTGCGGCGGCCGGCTGGGCCGAGCCCCACCTGGTCGAGCACCTCGTCGGCGCGGGAGACCGGCAGGCCGGCCGCCCGGCAGTAGACGCGCAGGTGGTTGCGGCCGCTGCGGGCGGGGTGGAAGGCGGTCTCCAGCACCGCCCCGACGCGGCGCATCGGGTCCGGCAGCCCGGCATAGGGCGTGCCGTTGAAGGTGGTCGTGCCCCGGTCGGGGGCGACCAGGCCCAGGGCCATCCGCAGGGTGGTGGTCTTCCCGGCGCCGTTGGGCCCCAGGAAGCCGGTGACCTGCCCCGGTTCGACGGTGAAGCTCAGGTCGTCGACCGCGCGCACGTGGCCGAAGGTCTTGGTGAGGCCGCGGATCTCGACCCGCACGGGCTCGACGGCGGCCGTTCCCCGGGTCCTGATGACAGCACTCCTCACTCGCGCCCGGCCGGCCCGGGCGGTGCGGCCATCCAAGCGCACGGGCACCCCCGCGCGGGAGGGCCGCGGCGCATGCCCGCCGGCCGGACGGTGCCCGTCCTCCCGGGCGCTCCCGGTCGGGCACGGCCCGCGGGCGTGACCCCGGGCACACGCCGGGCCCGCGCGGTTGGGTAGGTTGCCCAGCCGTGAGTGCCTACCGCACGGTCGTCGTCGGCACGGACGGCTCGGAGTCCTCCCTGCGTGCCGTCAGCCGGGCCGGTGCGCTGGCCGGTGCCTGCGGCGCGCGGCTGGTCATCGCGTGCGCCTACCTGCCCACCGAGACCGACGACCGCGAGGTGCAGCGCGTCCAGGACGTCCTGGGCGACGAGGCCTACCAGGTGGTCGGGTCCTCGCCGGCGGAGGAGACCGTGCGCAGCGCCGGTGAGCGGGCCGCGGCCGCCGGTGCCCGCCAGGTCGTCACCGTCGCCGTCGTCGGTTCCCCGGTGGAGGCGCTGCTGGACGTCGTCCGCCGTGAGCAGGCCGATCTACTGGTGGTGGGCAACCGCGGGCTGAACAGCATCAAGGGCCGGCTGCTGGGCTCGGTCCCGGCGGATGCCACCCGGCGGTCGGACGTCGACGTCCTCGTCGTGCACACCACGGGCTGAGCCCTGCCCGGCGACTCCGGGACCGCCGGCAGCGGTGCGCCCGACCCGCGCGAGCCCGCGGCAGGACAGCTGGAGGAGCTGCTGCTCGACGGGCCCCGCCGGTACACCCGGCTGGAGGTGGCGCGGCTGGCCGGGATGCCGGCCGAGCGCACCCAGCGACTGTGGCGGGCGCTGGGCTTCGCCGACGTCCCCGACGACGACCCGGCCTTCACCGATGCCGACGTCGCGGCCCTGGGCCGCCTCGAGGCGCTGATCGACTCCGGTTTCGTGGACCTGGAGACCGAGGCCTCCATCGCCCGCGCGATGGGGCAGGCGCTGTCCCGGCTGGCCGACTGGCAGACCGACATGCTCGCCGCGACGTTGGAGGCCGCCGAGCCGGACCCGGCCGACCCCGACGCCGGCGTCCGGGCCGCCCTGGCCTCCACCGCGCTGCTGCTGCCGGTGATGCGCGAGCTGCAGGACTACATCTGGCGGCGGCACCTGGCGGCCAACGCCGGCCGGCTGTTCCTCACCGAGCCCGGGGAGGTGGACCGGCGCGAGCTGGCCGTGGGCTTCGCCGACCTGGTCGGCTACACCACGCGCAGCCGGGGGATGGGCGGCCGGGAGCTGGGCCGGATGGTCGAGGACTTCGAGGGCCTGGCCGCCGACGTGATCGCCCGGCACCACGGCCGGGTGGTCAAGACCGTGGGGGATGGGGTGCTGTTCACCTGCGCCTCCCCGGTCGACGCGGTGGAGATCGGGCTGCAACTGCCCCAGGGGTGGGACGCCGAGGACCGGCCGCCGCTGCGGGTGGGCGCCGCGTACGGCCCGGTGCTGACCCGGCTGGGCGACGTCTACTCCCCGGTGGTGAACCTGGCCAGCCGGCTGACCTCCATCGCCCGGCCGTCCACCGTGCTGGTCGACCAGCGGCTGGCCCGGCAGCTGCGCGGCGTCCGCGAGTACCGGGTGCGTCCGCTGCGCCGGGTGTCGGTGCGCGGCTACGACCACCTGCAGCCCTGGTTGGTGCGCCGCCGGGCGACCGGGGACCTCGAGGCCGACGGGGTGCCCGCCTTCGAGGAGCTGCTCGACGAGATCGCCGACGACGTGCTGGACCAGCCCGACGATGGGAGCCCCCAGGCGGGCTGAGCGGGGACCGGCTGGTCCGCCGTCCGGGCCGCTGAGGACGATGGGCGGGTGTCCGCGACCCTCCTCGCCCGTGGGCTGGCCGCCGGCCACGGCGTCCGTGCCCTGTTCTCCGACCTCGACCTCGTCGTCGCCCCCGGCGACGTCGTCGGGCTGGTGGGGGTGAACGG
>JAOPWG010000061.1 GCA_025965775.1 Modestobacter sp.
GGCCAACTTCTCCAAGTCCCTGTCCAAGGAGTTCGGCCCGCGCGGTGTGCGGGTCACCACGGTCAGCCCGGGTCCGGTGGAGACGGCGCTCTGGCTCGGGGACGACGGAGTCGCGACGAGGGTGGCCCGTGCCCGCGGTGGCAGCCCGGAGGCGGTGGCGCAGCAGGCGGTGGCCGCCACCGCGACCGGCCGGTTCACCCGCCCCGAGGAGGTCGCCGACCTGGTCCTGCTGCTGGCCAGCGACCGGACCGGCAACGTCACCGGCGCCGACGTCGTGATCGACGGCGGGCTGGTCCCGACGCTGTGAGCATCCCGCCCGCGCCACCGCCACCGCTGGCCGTCCCACGGCCGGCGGCGGCGAGGCCCGGGGGTCAGGCCGGCTGGCAGACGCAGCCGCGGCTGACCGCGCCGGCGGCGGTCGCCCGGCAGAACCGCAGCCCGATCGGATCGTGGTCGGCAAGCGGGTGCGGGCAGACCGGGCAGGTGGCCGCGCGGGCCTCCGCGTCGGCGTCGGGCTTGCTGAGCGTGGTGGTGGGGACGGTCATGGCAGCAGCGGCCTGACTCCGCCGGCGGTCCGGCGGTGAAGGGGAGCCCGGCCCGGTGCGGGCCGGGGCACGAATGGACCGTGTCCCTCACGCTACGCCCGGCGCCGGTCGGCCGGTGCCCATCCGGCGTCCGACGGCCCCGCCGGGCGTCCCCGAGCGGCGTAGGGTCCGCCTCCAGCGGAGCATTCGGTTCCGGCCGAGGGAGTCCCCATGGTCGACAAGTCGCCCCACGCATCCCTGTCGAAGAAGTCCGGCGCCTCGATCAAGCAGAAGCGGGCCGCCAGGAAGGCCGAGGCCGAGGCACCCTCGGGGATCGAGCGGCTCACCCGCAGCCAGGTCAAGAAGCACTGATCCGCGGCGCGTCCGCCCGGCACCGGCGGGTCAGTAGTGGATCGCGCCCCGGGTGCCGCCGCCCACCGCGATGGCGTCGCCGCTGATCGCGGCGCTGCGCGGTGAGGCCAGGAAGGTGACCACGTCGGCGACCTCCTCGGCGGTGACCAGCCGTCCGATGCTGGTGGCCGCGGCCAGCCGGCGGGCCACCTCCGCCACGGGGACCCCGTCCCGGGCGGCCCGGTCGGCCAGCATCGACGGTGTCCGTTCGGTCACCGTCGTCCCGGGATGGACGACGGTGACCGTGATGCCGGCCGGCCCCAGCTCGTCGGCGAGGTTCTTGGTCATCGCCGCCACGGCGACGTTGCGGACCGACCCGACCAGCGAGCCGGAGACCCGGGCGTTGAGGCCGCTGACGTTGACGATCCGGCCCCAGCCGGCGGCCGCCATGTGCGGGGCGACGGCCCGGGCACAACGCAGGTAGCCCAGCACCTTGGTCTCCACCTCGATCCGCAGCGCGTCGTCGGCCAGGTCGGCCAGCGCCGGCACCGGAGCGGAGCTCGCCGGGCGGGCCGCGGCGTTCACCAGGACGTCGATCCCGCCGAACGTGCCGGCCACCTGGGCCACCATCGCCCGGACCGCCGCGTCGTCGGTCGTGTCGGCCGGGCACGCCAGCACCGGCGTGCCGTGCCGGCGCACCCGTACGGCCGCGTCGGCCAGCGCCTCGGCGCCGCGGGCGACCAGCGCGACGTGCGCGCCCTCTGCGGCCAGCTGGTCGGCGACGGCCAGGCCGATGCCGCGGCTGGCGCCGGTCACGATCGCCCGCTTACCGGTCAGCTGCAGGTCCATGGCGGCACGCTAGCGAGGGCCGCCGTGCACCCGTCGGGTGCCGGCGGGGTGCCGCACACCGCGCGGTGACCGGAGGCCGGCGCGGGGTACCGGGGAGCACGGAGGATCGGCGAGGGGGGAGCGCGGGGTGGCATCGGTCGACACGGGACCGGCCGGCACCCGGGACGGGGAGGGGCCCGACGGGCGGACGACGCTGGTGCTGTCGTACCTGGGACTGCGGCGGGCCATCGGGGTCATCGGCATGGCGCTGCCGGTCGTCCTCACGGTCGGGGGGCTCCTGCGGGACGGGACGGGGTTGCAGCGCTCGATCAGCCACTACTACTACACCGGCATGCGGGACGTGCTGGTCGGCAGCCTGTGCGCGATAGCGGTCTTCCTGTTCTCCTACCGCTACGACCGGCCGGACGCCGTCGCCGGCGTCGTGGCCGCCCTGTCCGCGGCCGGCACCGCCTTCTTCCCGACCACCCGTGGTCCCCAGCTGGTCAGCGCGGCCGATCCCGTCGGCGTCGTCCACCTGGTCTGCGCCGCGACCTTCTTCCTCACCCTCGCCTGGTTCTGTCTTGCGCTGTTCCCCCGGACGCACGCCGGCCGGCCGCCGACCCGGCGCAAGCGCCAGCGCAACGTCGTCTACCGGGTCTGCGGGGTGGCGATCGTGGCCAGTGTCCTGCTGGTGGCGGTCACACCCGCGCTTCCCGGGGACTGGGTGGCCGCGGTCCACCCCGTCTTCTGGCTGGAGTCCCTCGCCATCGAGGCCTTCGGGGTCGCCTGGTTCGTGAAGGGCCGGACGCTGCTGACCGACTGACCCCGGTCGGGGACTGCGAGCGTCGCGCCGTGCGGGACGAGGCCTCGACGCGGCCGGGGTGGGTAGGACCCGGGACATGCCTGACGAGAACACCGCCCGGCGGGTCCTCCGGACGCTGACCGGCTCGGATGTGGTACGTCCGCCGGACCTGGCGACCGGCGAGGACCGGACGGCGTCCCGGCTGGAGCTGTTCTTCGACCTGGCCTTCGTGCTCGTCGTCGCCAAGCTCGCCGGCGCGCTCCGGGAGGACGTGACCGTGCGCGGTGTCCTGGTGTTCGCCGCGCTGTTCGCCACGGTGTGGTGGGCCTGGGTGAGCTCGACCATGTACGCCAACCGTTTCGATCACGACGACGTCGTGTTCCGGCTGTACAAGCTGGCCGGCATGGCCGCGGTCATCGGCATGGCCGCCACGGCGGCCGAGGCGACCGGCGAACGGGCGGGCCTGTTCGCCGGCTGTCAGGTGCTGCTGCGCGTGGTCCTGCTGCTCCAGTACGCCCGGGTGCACCACCACGTGCAGGCAGCGCGGCCACTCGCCCGGACCTACCTCACCGCGCTGGCTGCCGGCGGGCTGTTGTGGGCGGTCTCGATCGTCGTGCCCGCGCCGGTGTCCTTCGTGCTGTGGGGGCTGGCGGTCGCGGTCGAGGTGGTGGCACCGCTGCGCGCGACCGGCGCCTCGGCCGACGTGCCGCTGCACATGGAGCACCTGCCCGAGCGCTTTGCGCTGTTCGTGATCCTGGTGCTCGGGGAGTCCGTCGCGGCGGTGGCGCACGGCATCGACGAGGCCCACTGGACCGCCGCAGCAGTGCTCGTCGGGGGTCTGTCGTTCGTGCTCGCCGCCGGGTTGTGGTGGAGCCACTTCGACCTGGCCGGAGCCGGTGCCAAGCGGCTGCTCGCCGAGGCGGGTGGGGAGCGCAGCGTCCGTGCCCACGACGTCTACGTCTTCGGCCAGTTGCCGCTCTGCCTGGCCCTGGCGGGGATCGGCGCGGGGATCCAGCTCGCCGTGCTGGAGAGCGGGCAGGGCGACGTGCCGATCGGCACCCGGCTGTTGCTCGCCGGCGGCGTCGCGCTCTATCTGGCCTCGGTGACCGTACGGAACACGGGCATGGCGCGAGGGTGGCGGAGCAGCTGGTGGTGGCCCCTGGGTGCGGCCGTCCTCGCCGCGCTCGACGTGGCGCTGGAGCTGCCGGCGGCGGCCGTGGTGGGGGCGCTGGCCGCGCTGGTGGTGGCCGTGGTCGTCGTCGGCACCGTGCAGCGGGCCAGCGGCCACCTGGAGGTGGACGCCGTCTGACGCGCAGGGATGCGGCCCGGGAACGCTCGAACGGCGGCCCCCGTTGGCCGCACATGGAACTCGTGTGCCCGAAGTGCCAGGGGACGATGCGCAGCTACGAGCGCAACGGCGTCCACGTCGACCAGTGCGCGGACTGCCGGGGCATCTTCCTC
>JAOPWG010000067.1 GCA_025965775.1 Modestobacter sp.
GGCCGAGCTGTAGGCGGCGTGCGGGGCGAAGTAGCCCAGCGTGTTGTAACCCCAGTAGTTGGTCAGCCCGCGGCGCAGCAGGTGCGGCTCGCTGACGAAGTGGTGCACCGGCAGCAGCTCGACCGGCTCCGGTGGCGGGCAGGTCACCGAGTTCAAGGCGATGGTCAAGGCGCTGCACGCCGCGGGCATCGAGGTGATCCTGGACGTGGTCTACAACCACACCGCCGAGGGTGACCACACCGGCCCGACGCTGTCGTTCAAGGGCATCGACAACGGCGGCTACTACCGCCTCGGTGGCGAGGACCGGTCCCGCTACACCGACTACACCGGCTGCGGGAACACGCTGGACGTGCGGCGTCCTGCCGTGCTGGCGCTGCTGATGGACTCGCTGCGCTACTGGGTCACCGAGATGCACATCGACGGCTTCCGGTTCGACCTGGCCTCCGCACTGGCCCGCTCGATGCACGACGTCGACCGGCTGTCGGCCTTCTTCGACGTCGTCCACCAGGACCCGGTCGTCAGCCAGGTCAAGCTGATCGCCGAGCCCTGGGACGTCGGCGAGGGCGGCTACCAGGTGGGCAACTTCCCGCCGCCCTGGACGGAGTGGAACGGCAAGTACCGCGACACCGTGCGCGACGTGTGGTCCGGCGCCAGGGTCGGCGTCCGGGACCTCGCCTACCGGCTGACCGGCTCCTCGGACCTCTACCGCTCCGACGGACGACGGCCGTTCGCCTCGGTCAACTTCGTCACCGCCCACGACGGGTTCCCGCTGACCGACCTGGTCACCTACGAGCACAAGCGCAACGGGGCCAACGGGGAGGACAACCGGGACGGCGAGGACCACAACCGGAACTGGAACTGCGGCGTCGAGGGGCCCACCGACGACCCTGCGGTCCTCGAGCTGCGCGCCCGGCAGGTGCGCAACCACCTGGCCACGCTGCTGCTGTCCACCGGCGTGCCGATGATCACCGCCGGCGACGAGCTGGGCCGCACCCAGGGCGGCAACAACAACGCCTACTGCCAGGACAACGACGTCTCCTGGCTGGACTGGGCCAGCATCGACGCCGACCTGTGGACCTTCGTCTCCCGCCTGGTGTCGCTGCGCCGCGGGTCGCCGGTGCTGCACCAGGAGGCGTTCTTCGAGGGCAAGGAGATCCCCGGCACCGAGCTGCCCGGCACCGGCGGCACCCGGGACCTCGCCTGGTTCGCCCCCGGCGGGGGTCAGCTGACCAGCAGCGACTGGTTCGACACCGGGCTGCACACGATCGGCATGTACCTGGACGGCCGTGGCATCCGGCACCGCGACGAGCGCGGCCGGCCGGTGGTCGACGAGTCCTACCTGGTGTGGCTGCACGCCGGCCCGGACCCGGTCGAGGTCCAGCTGCCGGGGGCGCCGTGGGGCGACGGCTACGAGTTGGTGGTCGCCACCGAGTACCCGACCGGTGCGCCGCCGCGGCCGACCGCGGTGGCCCCGGGCCCGGTACGGATGCCGGGCCGCTCGGTCTGGGCGATGCGGGTGCTGCGCACGCCCTCGACAGGGCTCTAGCCCAGGGTCACTCGGCGGGCTGCTCGAAGGTGATGACGGTCCAGCCCAGCAGCAGCCGGTCGCCGTCGGCGAGCGGGTGCGAGACGCCCGGCTCCAGCTGGGTCCACTCGGTGGCCTCCGGGCCGGCGACGTGGGTGCCGTTGAGCGAACCGAGGTCGGTCAGCGAGACCTCCCGGCCCTGCCGCTGGATCGCCGCGTGCGCCGAGGACAGCACGTTCTGCGTGTCGGCGATCGGCACGGGGCGGGCGTTGCCGCTGGTCACCAGCTCGTGCCCGTCGGGACGCCGGCCCAGGACGAGATCCTCGTCGACGGTGACGACCATGCCGTCGTCGAAGCGCAGCACCGGGGCCGAGGCGGGCTCCGGCCGCCAGAAGGCGGTGGACTCCCCCACCTGGCCCATCGGCTGGGACGCCGGGGCGCGGTGGGGGGCGCCGAACCCGGCGTCCGAACCAGCGGTGAACGACTCGGCCGGCGGCAGGGAGGTGGCCGGCGGGACGACCGCCCCGGAGGCCACCGCGGCGGCCAGCTGCAGCAGCGCGCCGGAGCCCGGCACGGTGCCCTCGGTCAGGTCGAAGGCGACGCCGGGGGGCATCGAGGCGGCGGGCTGGCCCGGGCCGACGTAGAGCGTCTGCCCCAGCGCGAACCCGCTGGCCAACGTGCAGCCGTCGACCGCGGAACCCGACACCGGGACCCCGTCGACGGCCGGCTGCCCCTTCCCCGACCACAGCGCCACCCCGGAGCCGGCGCCGCCGGTGGCGTCGGCCAGCACCAGGGCGAAGGAGGCCGGGCCGTCGGACAGACGGGAGACGTGGCCGGCGACCGCGGCCAGCACGCGCTCGGAGCCGGGACCGGCCACCCCGAGACAGGCGTGCAGGGCGGCCACCAGCGCGGGGGAACCGGGGGCGTCCACCCACAGCAGGCCGCCGCCACGTCGGGCGACGACAGAGTCTCCGGGGAGCACCTCACAGCGGTCGGGCATGAACGCCAGCCTAGTTGGGCCCGCGCGGATCGGTCGTCCGCGTACCGCGTGGCACGCCGACGCCCGGCGCACCCGGCGCACCCCGTGCACCACCGGTCACCACGGGTCGCAGGAGTTGCACCCTCTCACCGTCCCACCGCGGTCGGCAAGACCGAAACGGCTCAACGCAGACCGGGCACGGCACGTGGCCGCGGTGCGACCCGGAGGGTCGCGGTGCCAGCGCTCAGGCATTGACGATGACGCCCAGCTCGGCCGGGTCGGCGAGCTGCTCGGAGTGCGGGAGCACCCGGACGGTGTAGCCGAAGGCGCCGGTGCGTTCGAGCGGCACGGTGGCGGCGAACCAGTGCCGGGAACCCTCGGTCCCGTCGTGCCGCATGGGCACGGTGGTGACCTCGTGCAGCCCGTCGGCGTCGTCGACCCGGCCGAAGGCGGCCTCGACGAGGACGTCGCCGGGGGTGAGGCCCGGCAGCTCCACCTCGGCCCGCAGGTCGATGCTCGACCCGATCTCCGGGGTGTCGCCCACCCCGGTGGCCTCCACGTGGACGACCCGGACACCGTGCCAGTTGTCCAGCAGGTGGGAGCGCCACGCGGCCTCGCTGCGGGCGGTCTGGTAGCCACCGGCAGCCAGCGTCCGGGCGGAGCCGGCCGCCGGCACGTACAGCTCCTGCACGTAGTCGCGGACCATGCGGGTGGCCAGCACCTTGGGGCCTGTCACGCGCAGGGTGTGCCGGACCATCTCCACCCACCGCGTGGGGATGCCGTCCTTGTCGACCTCGTAGAACCGGGGCAGCACCTGGTGGTCCAGCAGCTCGTAGATGGCCTGGGCCTCGACCTCGTCACGGCGGTCGTGGTCCTGCACGCCGTCGGCGGTCGGGATCGCCCAGCCGTTCTGGCCGTCGAACCACTCGTCCCACCAGCCGTCGCGGATGGAGAGGTTCAGGCCGCCATTGAGCGCGGACTTCATGCCCGAGGTCCCGCATGCCTCCAGCGGGCGCAGCGGGTTGTTCAGCCACACGTCGCACCCCCAGTACAGATACCGGGCCATGCCGATGTCGTAGCCGGGCAGGAACACGATCCGGTGCCGGATCTCCGGGTCGTCGGCGAACTTCACCATCTGCTGGATCAGCTGCTTGCCGCCGTCGTCGGCCGGGTGGCTCTTGCCGGCGATGACCATCTGGATGGGCCGCTCGGGGTCCAGGAGCAGGGCCTTGAGGCGGGCCGGGTCGCGCAGCATGAGGGTCAGCCGCTTGTAGGAGGGCACCCGGCGGGCGAAGCCGATGGTGAGCACGTCGGGGTCGAAGGCGGTGTCGGTCCAGCCGAGCTCGGCCTCCGCGGCGCCGCGGGACAGCGCCGTCTCCCGGACGCGGCGGCGGACCTCGTCGACCAGCCGGCCGCGCAGGAGTCGCCGGGTGTTCCACAGCTCACCGGCGTCGATCCGGTCCACCCCGTCGAAGAACACGTCGCCGACGACGTCGACCGGGTCGCCCTGGCTGGTCGACTGGGTGCCCAGCTCGACCAGCTCGCGGGCGGTCCAGGTGGGCGCGTGCACCCCGTTGGTGATCGACCGGATCGGCACGTCGTCCTCGTCGAACCCCGGCCACAGGTCGCCGAACATGCCGCGGCTGACGTGGCCGTGCAGCCGGCTCACGCCGTTGGCTCGCTGGCCCAGCCGCAGGCCCATGTGCGCCATGTTGAACTTGCTCGGGTCCTCCTCGGCGCCCAGCGTGAGCAGCTGGTCGACCGGGACGCCGAAGCCGGTGAAGTACCGCTCGATGAGGGCCTTGGGGAACCGGTCGATGCCGGCGGGCACCGGGGTGTGGGTGGTGAAGACGGTGCCGGCGCGGACGGCCTGCAGGGCCTCGGCGAAGGACAGCCCGTGGGACTCGGTCAGCTCCCGGATGCGCTCGATCCCCTGGAAGCCGGCGTGCCCCTCGTTGGCGTGGAAGACCTCCGGCTGCGGGGTGCCGGTCAGCGAGCAGTGAGCCCGCAGCGCACGCACGCCGCCGATGCCCAGCAGCATCTCCTGGCGGAGACGGTGGTCCTCACCGCCGCCGTAGAGGCGGTCGGTGACGCCGCGCTCGGCCGGGGCGTTCTCCTCGATGTCGCTGTCGAGCAGCAGCAGGGAGACCCGGCCGACCTGGGCGCGCCAGACGTGCGCGTACAGCGTGCGCCCCTCGGGCAGCGGCACGTTGATGACCACGGCATTGCCGTCGCCGTCGCGCAGCAGCTTCACCGGCAGGCCGTGCGGGTCCAGCGCGGGGTAGTGCTCCAGCTGCCACCCGTCGGCGGACAGCCCCTGGGAGAAGTATCCGGCCCGGTAGAGCAGCCCGACGCCGATCAGCGGGACGCCGAGGTCGGAGGCGGCCTTGAGGTGGTCCCCGGCCAGGATGCCCAGGCCGCCGGAGTACTGCGGCAGCACCTCTGTGATGCCGAACTCGGCGGAGAAGTACGCAATGGTGGCCGGCGCGTCGGCGCCCAGGGACTGGTACCAGTGCGGGGCGTGCAGGTAGTCCTCGAGATCGTCGGTGACGTCCTGCAGGCGGCGCAGGAAGCGCCGGTCCTTCGCCAGCGCGGCCAGTCGCTCGGCGGACACCTCGCCGAGCACCTTGACCGGGTCACCACCGCAGGTCTCCCACAGGTCGGGGTCCAGCGCCTCGAACAGGTCACGGGTCTCGGGGTGCCACGACCAGCGCAGGTTCATCACGAGCTGGGACAGCGGCAGCAGCGCCTCGGGGAGGGATGCTCGGACGGTGAGTCGGCGGAGGGCTTGCACCCGCCCGACCCTAGCTGCCACCGGGCCGGCGGACCCGGCCACACAGTGACCTTGCGCACCCCGGCGCGCACGGTGGGCCACACCGGTCGCAGCGGCACCCGCACCCCGTCGGGGTGGTCGCCGGGAGCTCGCCGTCCCCCGTGGTGGCGGGGGCGGGGGTGGCCGACGTGCCCATACGGCGGGAGATCGCTAGCGTGACCGGCGATGAATGGCCGCGCTGACCTCCGCCTCGGCATCACCGATGTCGCCCCCGTCGTGTCCTGCGGGTCGTTCTCGACCCGTGCCGTGGTCGGTGAGCACCTGCCGGTCACCGCCACCGTCTTCCGTGAGGGCCATGACGCCGTGGGCGCCAACGTGGTGCTCACCCCGCCCGCCGAACCGGGCAAGCGGGCCGTCCGCCCGCCGCTGCAGCGGATGGTCGAGTTCGGTCCCGAGCCCGACCGCTGGGCGGCGACGGTCGTCCCCGACCGGGAGGGCCTGTGGACCTTCCAGGTCGAGGCCTGGGACGACCCGCTGCGCACCTGGCACCACGACGTCGAGGTCAAGGCCGAGGCCGGGCAGGGCGCCGACGAGCTGGCCAACGACCTCGAGTCCGGTGCCCGGCTGCTCGACGAGGTGGCCACGTCCGCCCCCCGTGAGCACCGGGCGGCGCTCACCGCGGCCGCCGTGGCCCTGCGCGATGACTCCCTGGAGCTCACCGCGCGCCTGGCGCCCGCGCTGGCCCCCGGTCTGCAGCAGGTGCTGCACGACAACCCGGTGCGCCGCCTGGTGACCCGGTCGCCGCGCTACGAGCTGTGGGTCGACCGGCCGCGGGCGCTCTACGGCTCCTGGTATGAGTTCTTCCCCCGCTCGGAGGGCCCGGTCGTCGGCGGCACCCCGACGCACGGCACCTTCGCCCAGGCCGCCGAGCGGCTGCCGGCCATCGCCGACATGGGCTTCGACGTGGTCTACCTGCCGCCGATCCACCCGATCGGGAAGGTGAACCGCAAGGGCAGGAACAACACCCTGGTCGCGCACCCCGACGACGTCGGCTCCCCGTGGGCGATCGGCAGCGACGAGGGCGGGCACGACGCCGTCCACCCGCAGCTGGGCACGCTGGAGGACTTCCGGGTCTTCGTGGACCGGACCCGCGCACTGGGCATGGAGGTGGCCCTCGACCTCGCCCTGCAGGCCGCCCCCGACCACCCGTGGGTGACGTCGCACCCGGAGTGGTTCACCACCAAGCCCGACGGCACGATCGCCTATGCGGAGAACCCGCCGAAGAAGTACCAGGACATCTACCCGCTGAACTTCGACAACGACCCCGACGGCCTCTACGCCGAGGTGCGCCGGGTCGTGCGGCACTGGATGGACGCCGGCGTGCGCATCTTCCGGGTCGACAACCCGCACACCAAGCCGCTGAACTTCTGGCACTGGCTGATCTGGGAGATCAAGAAGACCGACCCGGACGTGCTGTTCCTCGCCGAGGCCTTCACCCGGCCGGCGATGATGCACCAGCTCGCGCGGCTGGGCTTCACCCAGAGCTACACGTACTTCACCTGGCGCACCCAGCGCCAGGAGCTGGAGGACTACGGGCGGCAGCTGGTCGACAGCTCGCACTACATGCGGCCCAACTTCTTCGTGAACACCCCGGACATCCTGCACGAGTCGCTGCAGATCGGCGGGCCGCCGATGTTCAAGATCCGGGCAGTGCTGGCCTCGATGCTGAGCCCCACGTGGGGCGTCTACTCCGGCTTCGAGGTGTTCGAGCACGTCTCCGTGCGCCCCGGCAGCGAGGAGTACCTGGACACCGAGAAGTTCCAGTTGCGGCCCCGGGACTGGGCCGCGGCCCAGCACTCCGGACGTAGCCTTGTGCCCTACCTGCGCCGGCTCAACGAGGTCCGCCGCGCCCACCCGGCCCTGCAGCAGCTGCGCACCCTGCGCTTCCACGCCGTCGACAACCCGAACCTGCTCTGCTTCTCCAAGACCGACCCCGGCTCGGACGACGCGGTCCTCGTCGTGGTCTCGTTGGACAGCTGGAACACTCAGATCGGGACGACCTCGCTGGACCTGTCAGTGCTCGGCCTGGACTGGTCGGACCGGTTCTCCGTCACCGACGAGATCACCGGCGCAACTTACGACTGGGGCCAGTTCAACTACGTCGAACTCGACCCGCACCGCGAGCCGGCGCACGTGTTCACCGTGCACCGCGCCCTCCCGGCCGGCCCGATCCCCCCCGCCTGACCGGCCCCGGCACCGACCTGCACACCCGAGATCGAGGACACCCCTCCCCCATGAGCTTCCCCGTCCCCGACCAGTCGA
This sequence comes from Modestobacter sp., assembly GCA_025965775.1. Lineage (GTDB taxonomy): Bacteria > Actinomycetota > Actinomycetes > Mycobacteriales > Geodermatophilaceae > Modestobacter. The sequence continues at coordinate 7,600 of JAOPWG010000067.1, forward strand.
CCGACGGTGCGGCCGAGCAGTCCACGCTGCCGGCGCCCGGCACCGACCCCGAGTGGTACAAGCGCGCCGTCTTCTACGAGGTCCTCGTCCGCGGCTTCGCCGACAGCAATGCCGACGGCATCGGCGACCTGCGCGGCATGATCGGCAAGCTGGACTACCTCCAGTGGCTCGGCGTGGACTGCCTGTGGCTCCCGCCGTTCTTCGCCTCCCCGCTCCGCGACGGCGGCTACGACGTCAGCGACTACACCGCGGTGCTGCCGGAGTTCGGTGACATCGAGGACTTCAAGG
>JAOPWG010000073.1 GCA_025965775.1 Modestobacter sp.
GGCACGGCTCGATCCGCAGCCCGCAGATCGCCGAGCAGGCCGCCTACTACGGCGACGGCTTCTTCCACAACCACATCTTCTGGCCGGCCGAGCACACCCAGCGGATGGTCGAGTTCTACCGCCGCCGGTTCGCCCACTACGGCCACGGCTCGGAAGACCAGGCCATCGTCGGCCTGGGCGGGCAGGTGTTCATGCGGACGAAGAGCCAGGATGCCGTCAACGAGTTCCGCCCCTACTTCGACAACGCCCCCGTGTACGGGCACGGTCCGTCGCTGGAGGACTTCAGCCGGGAGACCCCGCTGACCGTGGGCAGCCCGCAGCAGGTCATCGAGCGCACCCTGGGCTTCCGCGACTACGTCGGTGACTACCAGCGGCAGCTGTTCCTCATCGACCACGCCGGGCTGCCGCTGAAGACGGTGCTCGAGCAGCTGGACATCCTCGACGAGGAGGTCGTGCCGGTACTCCGCCGCGAGTTCGCCGCGCTCAAGCCCGCGCACGTCCCCGATGCCCCGACCCACGCCTCGCGGGTCGCCGCCCGCGGCGGGGCGAGGGACGGCACCGTGCACGCCCCGGCCGACGACGTCACCGGGCGCACGGTCGAGGAGGTCCAGGCATGAGCACCCGCATCCTGGCCGTGGTCAGCGCGGGGCTCTCCACCCCGTCGTCGACCCGGCTGCTGGCCGACCGGCTCAGCACCGCCACGGTCGCCGCCCTGCGCGAGCGGGGCGACGACGCGGCCGTGGAGGTCGTCGAGCTGCGCGAGCACGCCCGCGACCTCGCCGACAACCTGGTCACCGGCTTCGCCAACGCCTCGCTGCGCGGCTCGATCGAGGCGGTCACCGGTGCCGATGGCCTCATCGCCGTCACCCCGGTCTTCTCCGCCTCCTACAGCGGGCTGTTCAAGACGTTCTTCGACGTGCTGGACAAGGACGCGCTCACTGGCGTACCGGTGCTGCTCGGCGCCACCGCCGGCACCGCCCGGCACTCGCTGGTGATCGAGCACGCCATGCGGCCGCTGTTCGCCTACCTGCGCGCCATCGCCGTCCCCACCGGCGTCTTCGCCGCCCCCGAGGACTGGGGCGGCGACGGGGGCGTCGACCGGGCGCTGGCCGGCCGCATCGAGCGCACCGCCGGCGAGCTGGCCGACCTGATCGCCGGTCGTCCGCCGGCAACCCCGGCCGATCCGTTCGAGGGCCCGTTCGGCGGCACACCGTCGTTCGAGGCGCTGCTGCGCGGCGTCTGAACAAGGACCCCGTCCTCCCCACCCTTCGCGGGCTCAGGGCGGGGCCCGGGACGGGGCCGCCCGCTGCTCGCACAGCGGTGGAGCCCCCGCGGACTGGATGCCGGCCACGACCTCGGCCAGCGCTCGGTGCGGGCGCTGCTCGAGGCCGCCCGCTGGGCGCCGTCGGCGAACAACAGCCGGCCGTGGCGGTTCCTCGTCGCCCATCGCGGTGGAGAGGCATTCACGCGGCTGCTCGGCATCCTCTCACCGGGCAACTGCAGCTGGGCGCACGCCGCGAGTGCGCTCGTCCTGGTGGCCGCGCAGACCGTCGACGACACCGGCCGGTCCCGCCCGTGGGCCCTGTTCGACACCGGTCAGGCCGTCGCCGCGCTGAGCGTCCAGGCCGAGGCCGACGGGTGCAGCGTCCACCCGATGGGCGGGTTCGACACCGACGCCCGCGCGCCACGAGTTCGACCTCGAGACGGCACTGACGCCGCTGGTGGTCCTGGCGGTCGGCCGGCGCGACCCGGAGCCGAGCTGCCCGAGCCGCTCGCCGCTCGCGAACGCGCGCCGCGTAGCCGTGAGCCGCTCGAGGCGCTCATGCTGACCGCGCCCGAGAGCCCCGCCCGACGGGTCGCGTGACCACTCCCCGGCACTCCGACGCCGGGTCATGCACCCTCGCCCTCCGGGGCGGCGCGCGAGGCGGTGTCACCTCCACCGCACGTCAGCTGCGTTGTGGTCGTAGCTGTGCCGAGCAGCAAGGACGGCCGGGCCGTGCTTCTCGGCCCAGGCCCGGATGGCTCGCGCCGGCTCGCACAGGGTTGCCCCGAGCTCGGTGAGGCTGTACTCGACGTGCGGCGGCACGGCGACGAACTCCTGGCGGACGACGATGCCGTCGCGCTCGAGCTCTCGCAGGGAGTCTCGGAGAACCTGGGAGGTCACCCCGGGGACGACGGAACGCAGCCGGGTGAACCGCAGCGGCCCGCGTTTCAAGGCGAGGACGATCAGCAGCGTCCACTTGTGCGCGAGGACGTTGAGCGCCAGACGCGTGGGCGATCCCACCTCGTAGTCAGCCAGCTGGTCCTCGGTCATCGACGCCTCCGTGCCGCGGTCGGTCAGGTTGCACTGACCGACGCCACGACAGCTACGTTCACCCCGCCCTCCCGGGCACGCAACCGCACCAGATCTCCCGGGCCGGCCCTGCCGGCCGTGGGGCCACGACAGCTGCCGGGAGCCCTGCGTGCCCGAGACCGACGGCGCGCGGACCGCGCTCCGCGGCACGACCGACGCCGACGGTGACGGAGGAATGACATGGGTGAGCCAACGAGGCGCTACAACGTGGGCTACTTCGTGGGGAGCCTGTCCTCCACGTCGATCAACCGGGTCCTGTCCCGCGCACTGCTTCGCCTGGCCCCGCCTGACCTGGAGTTCACCGAGATCCCGATCGGCAACCTGCCGCTGTACAGCCAGGACTACGACACCGACTACCCGCCCGAGGCGAGGGAGCTCAAGGAGGCGATCGCCCGGTCGGATGCCGTGCTGTTCGTGACCCCGGAGTTCAACCGTTCCATCCCGGGCGCGCTGAAGAACGCGATCGACTGGGCGTCGCGCCCGTGGGGGCAGAACTCGTTCCATCACATCCCGGCCGGCGTGATCGGGGCATCCATCGGCGCGATCGGCACCGCCGTGGCTCAGCAGTCCCTCCGCGCGGTGCTCAGCTTCTGCAACGCCCGTCAGATGACCTCGCCCGAGGCCTACATCCGGTACTCACCGGAGTTGTTCCGCGACGACGGGGAGGTCACGGACGAGTCCACGGCGGGATTCCTCAAGGACTACATGGAGGAGTTCCGCGATCACGTGGTTCGGGTCCTGACCGTGCTGCCGCGGCCCTGACCGGAGCACCGGGCCAGCTCTCAGCAGTGAAGTCGTGTCCGTCCCGCCGTCAGCAAACTCGCTGACGCACCGGGTGCCCGCTGATGATGGAGATCCGGTTGAAGGCGTTCATCGTGATGGCGAGCCAGCTCACCGCGGAGAACTGGTCGTCGGTCAGCTGCTCACGCGCGCGGGCGCGCTCGCGCTCTCGCGTGTGGTGATCCGGCAGCATCGTGATGGTCTCGGCGAGGGCCAACGCGGCTTCCTCCGTCGGTGAGAACAGGTCCACGTCGCGCCACGCCGGGAGGACGGCGAGGCGTTGCGGGGTCTCGCCGTTCTTCACGGCTCGGCGCACGTGCAGGTCGAGGCAGAAGCCGCAGCCGTTGAGCTGGGAGATTCGGATGTTGACCAGTTCGACGAGCAGCTGGTCCAGGCCCGCCGCCTGCGCCGTGGCCGCGACCGCGGAGGCTGCAGCCGACATGGACCGGTAGGCCTCCGGACTCTGCTTGTCGATGAACAACCGGTCGTACTCGGGCGTGAGGGTCATGTGAGCTCCAGACGGTGTACCCGGCCGGCTCCGCCGGCCGGTGACGGCGGGCCGGATTGTCAGCGGTCGATGCGGTGGATGACGTCGACCGCGTCGGAGGGCAGCGCCCACCCGGGGCGGCCCGGGGCCTCGGCGAGCGTGTCGACCGCTCGCGCGGGGAATCCGTCGAGGACGCTGCGCGCCGGTTGGGTGTCGCGCTGCTTGACGCACACCCCAGCTCGGACGATCGACTCCGGCCCGACGGTGCTGAAGTCGCAGACGATGGCGGCCGGCTCGACGACCGTGCCCTGGCCGATGGTGCAGCCGTGGATCATGGCGCCGGGGCCGATGACGACGTCGTCCTCGATGACCAGCTCGTTGTCGGGGAGCAGGTGCAGGACGGCGTTCTCCAGGATCTGCACGCGCGAGCCGATGCGGACCGGGCCGTGCGAGTCGCCGATGATCTTCACGCCGGCGCCGATGAGGGTGTTATCCCCGACGACGACGTCGCCGGTGATCTCGGCGCTGTCGAACAGCACCGTGCCGGCGCCGAGGACCGGTTGCTTGTCGCGGTAGGCGTAGAGGGTGCCCATGTGTGCTCCTGCCTGCAGGGCGGCGGTCCGCCGCTGGCCGGGGTGGTCGGTGAGGTCGGTCTGGTGCCCGCGGAGCACGGCCAGCCGCTCCCGGTCGGCGTCGGTGGCGGTGCGGATGCGTTCGGCGGGCGGCCGACCAGGACCGTGGACGGCGGGATCACCGCGCCGGTGATCTGCGCGCGGTGGCCGAAGACGGTGCGCTGCCCGATCCGCACGGGGTGCTCGCGGGTGCCGACGACGGTGCTGTTCTCCAGGACGGCCGAGTGATTGCCGATGGAGACCGAGTCGTCGTGCGAGCGCACCACGGTGCCCTGGGAGATGATCGCGCCAGCGCCGACGTGCACGCCGCCCAGCAGGGTCGCCGAGCTCGCGATCTCGGGCTGGGGCTGGTCGGGAGCAGCCGGTTGAGGCTCATCAGAGCACCTGGTGGCCGTACATCTCGCCGAGCGGGTCGGCGATGAGCTCGATGCGGGCGCCGTCGGGGTCCCGGAAGTAGACCGAGACGCCGCTGTGCACCTCGTGCGGGACGCCGGCGTCGGTCAGCCGCTGGACGAGGTCGTTCCACCGGTCGGGGTCGACACTGATGGCCATGTGGTGCAGGCCGCCGAGCACCTCGGCGTAGGCACTGACGTCGAGGCCGGGGAAGTCGAAGAAGGCCAGCAGGTTGCCGTTGCCGATGTCGAAGAAGAAGTGCGAGGAGCCCGGGTAGTCGCGGTTCTCGATCAGCTCGGTGAGCGGGAAGCCGAGCACGTCCTGGTAGAAGCGCACGGTCCGCTCGACGTCGCTGCTGATCAGTGCGGTGTGGTGCAGGCCGCGCGCAGTCGACTGCGGACGCTCGCCGACCGGCTTCAAATACTCGGTGCGGATGCGGGCGCGCTCGGCTTCCAGGGCGGCCGGGTCGGGGGTGGTGGTGGTCATCTCGGATGTCCTCTCGGGTCAGAGGTGAGCCGGTCTCGCCGACAATGCCCCCGGCGGCCGGGCTGTGGGGGGTGGTCGGGCGCCGTCAGGGGCGGTCGGGATGGTCGGATACGGGAGCCAGCTGGAACTCGGCCCGGCGATCGGCGGGCACGAGGTCCAGGTAGGCCGGGTGGCGCTGGATGTAGCCGCGGATGAACGGGCAGAACGGCAGCACCGGCGTCCCCGCCGCGCGGGTGGCGTCCAGGGCGCCCCGGGCCAGCACGGAGCCGAGCCCGCGGCCCTCGAAGGCGGGGTCGATGACGGTGTGGGTGAAGGCCACCGCCGACGTCGTCCGCCGGTACTCGGCGAACCCGGCGACCTCGCCGTCCACGAGTACCTCGAAGCGGCTGGCTGCGGGGTTGTCGACGACCTTCGGTTCGGTGTCGGTCACGGTCTGTCCTTCCTCTGGTGAGCGGGGGAGTGGCTCAGGCGGCGACGGTCGCGTGCATCTCCCACACGAGGACCTCGGCGGGCTCGGTGGCGGTGATCCGCTGACCACCGGTGGCGGTGAAGCGGACCGCGTCGCCGGTGCGCAGCTCTCCGGCATCCTCGAGCACCACCGTGCCGCGCGGGACGAACAGGTGCAGGTAGGGGGCCTCGGGCAGCTCGACGGTCTGCCCCGGTTCCAGTCGTGCGGCGTAGAGCGCCGCGTACTGGTTGTGGATGCTGATCGCGGCGGCGCCGCGGTGCTTGGCCATGCCGGAGGCCACGGGGACGAGGCCGCCGGTGAGCAGGGCGTCGTCGATCTCCAGCTGCTCGTAGCCGGGGGTGATCCCGCCTTCGTCGGGGACGACCCACATCTGGACGAAGTGGACGGGGTCGCGGTGGGCGTCGCCGCCCTGCAGGCGCCAGGAGTCGTTCTTCTCGCTGTGCAGGATCCCGGTGCCGGCGCTCATCCGCTGGGCGAGGCCCGGATAGATGATGCCGTTGTGCCCGGTGGAGTCCTGGTGCACCAGGGAGCCCCGCATCACCCAGGTGACGATCTCCATGTCCCGGTGCGGATGGGTCTCGAAGCCGAAGCCCGGCGTCACGACGTCGTCGTTGTTCACCAGCAGCAGCCCGTGGTGCTGGTTGTCGTGGTCGTAGTGGTGGCCGAAGGAGAAGGAGTGCTTGCTGTCCAACCACCCGATCTGGGTGCTGAACCGCTCGTCGGCGCGGCGGACGTCGACGCGAGGGCTGAGGGTCGGGGTGCTCATGTCGGGTCCTCCGGGCGAGGGGCGGGATGAGGATCGGGCGGGCTGCCGCCGGCCGCAACCGGCCGGCGGCAGCCCCGCCGGGCGATCAGGGGTTCTTGATCGCGGAGACCTCGAACTCGAGGACGATCTTGTCGCTGACCAGGACGCCGCCGGTCTCGAGCGCGGCGTTCCAGGTGAGGCCGTAGTCCTTGCGGCTGATCGTGACCGAGCCGTCGAAGCCGATGCGCTGGTTGCCGAACGGGTCCTGCGCGGCGCCCTCGAAGGTGAAGGGCACCGTGATCGGCTTGGTCACGTCCTTGATGGTCAGGTCGCCGGAGACCTCGAAGGTGGTCTCGTCCACCTGGCGGATGTCGGTGGAGACGAAGGTGATCTGCGGGTACTGCTCGAACGCGAGGAAGTCGTTGGTGCGCAGGTGCTCGTCGCGCTGGGCGCTGCGGGTGTCGATGCTGGCGGCGTCGATCGTCACGCGGACGCTGGAGCGGGCCGGGTCGTCACCGTCGACGGTGGCGGTGCCCTCGAACTCGTTGAACGAACCGCGGACCTTCGTGACCATCGCGTGCCGGGCGAGGAAGCCGATGCGGGTGTGGGTGGGGTCCAGGGTGTAGGTGCCGGTCAGGTCGGTGAAGGAGGGGGCGACGACGGTCATGGGGGTCTCCGGAGGTAGATGACGTGTCATATACTGCTGACTGATACGGTACATGACACGTCATTGATTGCACGAGGGAGACGCATCACATGTCGCAGTGGCTGACGGACGACCAGCAGCGGGTCTGGCGCGGCCTGGTGCAGATGACCTCGCGTCTGGACGCTCGGCTGAACCGCGAGTTGCAGCAGTCGTCGGGGCTGTCGCTGGCCGACTACGACGTCCTGGTCCTGCTGACCGAGGCGCCCGACGGGCGGCTGCGGATGTTCGAGCTCGTCGAGGACCTGCAGTGGGAGCAGAGCCGGCTGTCCCACCACGTCGCCCGCATGCAGCGCCGCGGGCTGGTCGCGCGCGAGGAGTGCACCACCGACAAGCGCGGGGCCTTCGTCGTGGTGACCGTTGCCGGCCGCGAGGCCATCGAGAAGGCAGCGCCGACGCACGTGGCCCTCGTTCGGCACCTGGTCTTCGACGGGCTGTCGGGGGAGCAGGTCGCCATGCTCGAGTCGTTCGTCAGCCGGGTCCTGGCCCGGCTGGCGGAGCCGGAGTCCGAGCGGAACGGCGCAGCGGCCGACTGATCCCCGTGCTGATCCGTCGCCGGGCAGGTTGGACCGCGATGGCCGTGCGCGCCGCCGCCGACGGCCGGCACTGCTGGCGCGTCGTCGACACGGTCGCGCTCTAGCGGCACGGCGCGGCCGCGGCCGTCATGGTCGCTCTAACTGCATGAACAGGACGAGGGGCTGGGATGCGGATGCACCCCAGCCCCTCGCGTCGTGGGTGGGCGGTCAGAGCCGGTCGAGGCGGCCCCGAGCCCTCTTCGTCGCCTCTTCGGACGGGATGACGTAGTACGCCAGCAGGGTGCGGACGTCGTGGCCGGACCAGTCCGCGATTGTGTCCCAGTCGGTGGCCTCGTCGGTGTCGGGCCGCTTGTGCGGCGGCACCCACTTCGAGCTGGCGCCCTGCTTGCCGCTGCCCTTCGTGTAGCTCACCTCCTCGAGCGGGTCCTCGTCCGGGCTGAGCCATCGCCCGCCGGCGCGCTTGCGGTGCGCGGTGGCCCGCAGGCCGCTGAGGGTGGAGCCGAGGTCCTGCAGCCGAGTCGCCGACACGTTCGGCCGGGCGTTGTCGATCACCTTCAGCGACGCGTGGCTGTCCCAGTCGGTGACCAGAAGCTCGCCGATGACCGGTCGCACCCCCACGTTCAGCAGGCTCTTCCGGTTGGCGATGTAGTCCGGCCCGCGGCCCTTCGCGGCCAGCCGGTCGAGGTACAGGTCGGCGAGAGCGTTGATGTCGCGGCGCATCCGGGTGCCCGGCCTCGAGTCGTCCGCGACGTGCGCGCCGATCGCGACGTTCTGGTCGAGCCACTTCTCGATCTGGTCGAACTTCGCATCGAGGGTCTGGCCCTCCTCCGGGACGCCGCTGGTCGGCTTGCCGGTGTCCCGGAGGAGGAAGACCACCCGGCCGTAGGGGGCGCCGGCGGTCGCGGCGTACGCCCGGACGCGCCAGCGCTTGCCCGACTCGGTCTGCCGCTCCCGGCCGGTGCGAACGGCCCGTGCGGCGGGCTTGCCGTCCTTGCGGGGGCGCGCCATCAGGCGGCCGTCGGGCACCGCGCGTGCGGCGGCGGGCCGGGGCCACCACGGGGCCGTCATCCCCGATGGCGACGCTGCCGTCGGCCGGCGGCGTCGGCTCGGGCTCGATGACGGGGGGCACGACCGTGGCGGCACCCGAGGACTCGGGCTCGTCCGGGCAGCCGGGCAGCCGGGCAGCCGGGCAGCTCGCCGGCGAGGACCGTCTGCTCCCAGGCGATCAGGGTGTCCAGCCGGTAGCGGTCGCCGATCCGGCGGGGGAAGCCGGTGCTCCGCAGCATCCGGTAGCCGTAGGTGCGGCCCCAGCCGTAGCGACGATCACCTCCTTCGCGGTGAGGAAGATGTGGCGGGTGTCGGTGTCGCGCGGCGGCGCGGGCGTCGCGTTGTTGGTCATGGGGCGGAACGTGTCGAGCCGGATCGGCACGGCAATCGCCCGGACGACATCTCCTGATGTGCTGCGTCACGCGGCGGCACGAATGCTGGGAAAGCGCCTGCAGCCACGGCTTTCCGCATTCGTTCTGACGTGGACCAGTGAGAAGGTGGGGTGCATGCCGAACCGTCTCGCCGGCGCGACGAGCCCGTATCTGTTGCAGCACGCGGACAATCCGGTCGACTGGTGGGAATGGGGACCAGAGGCGTTCGCGGAGGCACGGCGTCTCAACAAACCCCTGTTGATCAGCATCGGGTATGCAGCGTGTCACTGGTGCCACGTCATGGCGCACGAGTCCTTCGAGGACGAGGAGACCGCGGCGCAGATGAACGCCGGGTTCGTCTGCGTGAAGGTCGACCGGGAGGAACGTCCCGACGTCGACAGCGTCTACATGGCCGCCACCCAGGCCCTCACCGGGCAGGGCGGCTGGCCGATGACCGTCTTCACCACCCCCGACGGCGCCCCGTTCTACTGCGGCACCTACTTCCCGCCCCGCGGCGGCCACGGACTGCCGGGCTTCCGGCAGCTGCTCAGCGCGGTGACCGACGCCTGGTCCGCCCGGCGGGAAGAACTGGAGGCGGCCGGCAGCCAGATCGTGCAGGGGATCTCCGGCCGGCTGGACCTCGGCGTCCCGGTGCCGCTGTCGGCGGATCTCCTCGACGGCGCGATCGCCACCCTGGCCGGCGGCTACGACCAGCGGGCCGGCGGCTTCGGCGGCGCGCCGAAGTTCCCGCCGTCCATGCTGCTGGAGTTCCTGCTGCGCGCGCACGCCCGCCGGGGCGACGAGCAGACCCTGCGGATGGCCACCGGCACCGCCGAGGCGATGGCCCGGGGCGGCATCTACGACCAGCTCGCCGGTGGCTTCGCCCGTTACTCCGTGGACGCGTCCTGGGTGGTGCCGCACTTCGAGAAGATGCTCTACGACAACGCGCTGCTGCTGCGGGTGTACCTGCACCTGTGGCGCAGCACGGGCCTGGGGTGGGCCCGGCGGGTCGCCGAGGAGACCGCGGGCTTCCTGCGCCGCGACCTCGGCACCGCCCAGGGCGGCTTCGCCTCGGCGCTGGACGCCGACACCGCCGGTGTCGAGGGGCTCACCTATGTGTGGACGCCGGCGCAGCTGGCCGAGGTGCTGGGCCCGGAGGACGGCGCCTGGGCCGCCGAGGTCTTCACCGTGACCCCCGAGGGGACGTTCGAGCACGGCAGCTCCACCCTCCAGCTGCTGCAGGATGTCGACGACGCCGGCCGGTTGACCCGGGTGCGTGCCCGACTGGCCGAGGCCCGGGCGCTCCGGCCACAGCCGGCCCGCGACGACAAGGTGGTCACCGCGTGGAACGGGCTGGCGATCGCGGCGCTCGCCGACCTCGGGGCGCTCACCGGTGACGCCGGCGCGGTGCAGGCCGCGCGGGCGGCGGCCGAGCTGCTGCACGGCACCCACTGGGTCGACGGGCGACTGCGCCGGGCCTCCCGGGACGGCGTGGTGGGCGCCCATGCCGGGGTGCTCGAGGACTACGGGGACCTCGCCGAGGGGCTGTTGGCCCTGCACGCGGCCACCGGCGAGGGGCGGTGGCTGTCCTGGGCAGGGGAGCTGCTGGACGTGGTGGCCGAGCAGTTCGTCGACGCGGACGGGGAGTGGCACGACACCGCGGCGGACGCCGAGGCCCTGGTCCACCGCCCCTTCGACCCGACCGACGGGCCCACCCCGGCCGGCATCGCCGCGGCGGCCGGTGCACTGGTCGGCTACGGCGCGCTCGCCGGCTCCGGGGAGCACCGGGCACGCGGCGAGGCGGCGCTGGCCTCGCTGGCGCGGGTGCTGGCCCAGGCGCCGCGGGCCGCCG
>JAOPWG010000100.1 GCA_025965775.1 Modestobacter sp.
GCCTCCGACGCCGCCGGATTCGGCGAGTACGCCCAGATGTTGTTCGAGAACCGACCCCCGGATGGCGGCCCGGGGCAGACCGATGAGCAGCTCGTGGAACTGGGCGTCGCGCTGGGTCTCACCGAACCGGTCTTCGTCCGCTGCGTGCCGCAGCACGTGTACGTGCCCCGGGCCGACTACGTGACGCAGCGGGCGCTGGCGCGCGGGGTGAGCGGTACACCCACCACCCTGGTCGACGGGGTGCCGGTGCCGGCCAATGCGCGGGCGATCGCTGTGGCGGTGGCGGCGGTCGTGCGCTGACGCCGGTCGACCGGCTGCGCTCCGGAGCCGTCGACGTCCCCGAGGACCGGCCCGGCGCCGATGCTCCGGGCGCGTTCCCGCGGGAACGTCCTTCCGCCTCCGCCTCCGCCTCCGCCCTCCGCACAGCCGGCCCCGCAGGCACCAGTCCGTACGAGCACGGTCCGAGAGGACGGCGATGGACGCCGACACCCCCACTGCTAACCCCACTGCCGCGCTGCGCGAGGAGCTCCGGGTCGTGGAGGAGCAGGAGGCCTTCATCGAGGTGCTCGAGAACCGGCGGGAGGACCTGCTGCGGCGTCTGGGCGAACGCCGCCGAGTGCCGCGACGCTCGCTCGCCCGACCGGCTCGGCTGGCCGGGGGCCGGTCCTCGGTTCTGACGTCGCGGTGTCGATCCGGGTGTCCCTGGCGGGATCCGACCTACGCCGGGACCGACCCGTGCACGCGGCGGGCGTAGCGCGCACAGGCCCGGGGCCCCGCGAACGGGAGCAGCAGCCGCGGCACCAGCGGAGCATTCGCCAGTATCCCGCGGATGACCTCGGGGTCCCGGTCCTTCATGATCGTTCCGAAGATCATCGGCAGCTTGTTCCTGGGCTGGGACGCCATGCCGTCCTCACCGAGGTCGCCCCCTCCTCTGCGGTGAGAGAGCGGAACGCGAGCGGCAGGATGTGCTGCTCCTCGGCCGCGAGGTGCTCCACCAGCAGGGCGTGCAGCCGGTCGAGCGCGTCGGCCAACTGATCCCGCTCCGCCTCGGTCGTACCGGTCCGCCAGCGGGCCGGCGTCGCCGTCATCTCTCGATGACGTCGTGCACGGCCTCGTGCTGCCGCTCCATCAGCTCCACCGTCGGGGCCGGCTCCGCGGGCACCCGCTCGAGCAGTTTCGGCCAGAGCAGGCGGTCCTCGCCGACGTGGTGGTGGTGCAGAAAGCCACCGATCAGCTCCAGGTGGTCGGCCACCACCCGGGCCCGCTGGACGTCGCCCGGTGTCACCGCGCGGACGAGCGCCGGAGCCAGCCCGAACTCCCGCCGGAAAGCCGAGTGGACGGCGACCATCTCGCGGGTGTCGACGCCGGGCGCAGCAGTGCTCATCGGTGCTCCTGTCGGGAGGGACGCCTGGTGGGACCCGCCGGACCTGGGCACTGTCGCGGCATACGCGCAGGTGGTCGTTGCTGCCCCGCCTGTTCTTCCAGCACTTCACCGACACGAGTCATCTCGTCGAAGGGACCGACGGGCGCCTCGCCGCCTTCCTGATCGGCTTCCTGTCGGCGCCGGCCTGTACGAGCACTTCTTCCAGCAGGCCCTCGAGCGGGGTGTGCACACGGTGACCTGCGTGACGAGCCCTGGGAGCACCACCTCGCCGGCCTTCCACACCGGCCTCGGCTTCCAGGTCGATCCCAGCGAGACCCTTGCAGAACGGGGTCCCGGTGCAGCTGGACTGCGACGGCCCGGGCACCATCGGATCACCTTCGTGCGACGGCTCGAGGAGCCGATCCAGCAGGTGCGTACCTGATCGGGCCGTTCGCGCCAGATGGCCCGTCCGCCGGCCTGCCTGTGACACCGTTACGGCCGCAGCCCGCAGAAGACCTGCACCTCGGGCGTTCGGCGGCGAGCAGGTGCTCGCCCCGTCGCCCCCTCGACCGGCAACCCGCCGTCGGCCTCCTGCCGGGCGACCGCCGAGCCAGACGGCTCCTCCTCGCGCGGGAGGTCGTACTGCTTCTCCCACCGGCGGTCGTGCGCGCCGGCCTCCCGGGCGTCGTACTCAGCCCGGCCTGTTCCAGCGCCGGCGGCCCGCCGGGCATCTCCAGCTCGCGGCCCCGCCGCAGGGGCCTGGGCTTCAGATGCACCGGCCGCCACGCCCCCTGGACCGCCCACCGGACCGTCCGTCTCCTGGCCCTACCGATCAGTCCCCCATCGCCGCGGTCGTGCGGAGCACGAGCATGTGCTGCTCCGGGCAGTAGGTGGTGACGGCGATGTCGATGAAGCCCCACGCAGCGGCGGGCGGCAGCCCGTGCCGCTGTTCCAGGTCGCCGGCCGCCTGCCATACCGCGGCGGCGTTGTGGCCGGCTGCGACAGTGCTGCAGACCTGCTGGGCGAGGCTCGGCAGCGCGTCAGCGGGCAGCACGCTGTCGTACCCCCGGTCGTGGGCAGCGATGGTGACGAATGCGGCGCGGAGCTCGTCAGCGCTCATCGATCTGGTCACCGTGACCGTCGCCGGGGACGGGGACGGGGACGGGGCCGCCCCGGAGGAGGTGGTGGCGACCGGGCCGGAGCTCCGTTGGAAGACCGGCGCTAGGAGGAGCGCGATTCCCGAGGCGGCGACGATGACGAGGAGAGCGATCACAGCGCGCCGCCGCCAGTGAGGTCTCGTGATCTTCTCGTGCGCGCCTTGCCTCGTCATGACTGCCTACCAAGCCCATAGCCGGGGCAGCGCGTGGCCTACGCCACATTGAGTCTACCGCGCGGTGCAGCTCGCCTGATCTGAGCCGCCGGATGCATCGAAGGATCCGGCCGTCGAGCCCCGTGCTCGAGCAGCTGCACACGACCGCCGCCGGACGTGGGACATCGCTGCCCGAGATCAGGACATTCGTGTCCGGCTCAGCGGGACATCTCCTGGCCGACGACACCTGCAGCTTGTTGGCCAGGCGGGTCTCCTGTCTTCGGGTGGGGTTCTTCGGATGGGTGCGGCGGGGCGCGTGGAGCACCGCGGACGCCTGCAGCGGACCTGGAGCCGGGGCCTGTCGGTCGCGGTGGTCGCTCTCGGGTCCGATGGGGGTCGGTCAGCCGGCGAGGTGCTCGACGAACCAGGCGCGCGCGGCCGGGCCGGAGACGTCGAAGCCGTCGACGTAGGCGTCGAAGTGCCCGCCGGGCAGCAGCTGCAGCTTTTTCGGCTCGCGCGCCTTCTCGTAGGCGCCGATCGCCAGCCCGGTCGGGGTGAGCACGTCGTTCTGCGCCGGGAGCATCAGCAGCGGCGTGGGGCTGATGTAGGGCACGTAGCTGATCGGCTCGTACTCGGTGAACATCTCCACGCTGCGCAGGGTCACCTCGTTGCGCCAGGACGGGGCCCGTTGGTCGTGGGTCTCGGTGAACCAGGTGTAGGAGTCCGGGGTGGGCAGTGCGGAGGGGGCGAGCGGGTCCTTGTCCACGACGGGGACCATCGCCGGCTTCTCGCCCCGGAAGCGGGCGAGACGGTCGGCGTCGAACTGGGCGCGGAACCCGTCGATGAAGTCGGCGCGGACCAGGGCCCGGAAGTTGTCGTGCCCGCTGACCAGCGGGACCTGGCTCACGACCGCCTTGACCCGGCGGTCGAGGGCGGCGACGACGAGCACGTGGCCCCCGGAGTAGCTGCTGCCGAAGATGCCGATCCGGTGGGCGTCGACCTCGGGCAGCGTGGTCGCGTAGGTGATCGCGTGGCGGTAGTCGCGGACCTGGGCCCAGGGGTCGATCTCCTGGCGGGGTTCGCCGTCGCTGGCGCCGAAGTTGCGGTTGTCGTACACCAGGGCGTTCAGGCCGGCGGCGGCGAAGGTCTCGGCGTACCGATCGAGATACATCTCCTTGACCGCCGAGAAGCCGTGCGCCATCACCACCGTCGGCGCGGTGCCGCTGGCTCCCTCGGCGGTGTAGAACCAGCCGCGCAGGGTGACGCCCTCGGCGCCGAACTCGATGTCACGTCGAGCCATGTCATGTCCTCCGTGGGTCGAACGGTGGCCCAGGGAGGGTTCGGCTCAGCTCTGGACCGCTGTGACCTGAGCCTCTCTGCCGATGGCCCCGGCCCCTTGAACTGCAGCGACACGTGCTTGCACCGGCGCGCCACCTGGCATCCGGGAGCCGAGCCGGTAGTCGGTCGGCGAGCTCCCGTAGTGGGCTTTGAAGCTGCGGCTGAAGTGGCTGGTGTCGGCGAAGCCCCAGCGGTGGGCGATGACCGTCACCGGGCGGTCGGAGTCGGTCAGTTCCTCGCGCGCCCGAGCGAGGCGGCGGATCCGGATGACCTCGCCGGCCGTCTGTCCGGTGGCGTTGAAGATCCGATTCACCGTGCGGATCGACACCCCGTGGGCGGCGGCGATGGCGGTCGGGGTGATCGACCCGTCGAGGAGGTGGCGCTCGATGTAGCGGTCCATCGCGGCTCGCAGGGCGGGCTGGGTTGTGCTCGTCGCCGGCACGTCCCCCTCGGCGCGCAGTGCCCCCACCAGCAGCTCCAGGGTGGCGTTGCGGGCGGCTGCGACGGCGGACGAGCCCAGCTCCGGCAGGGACTCGCTCAGGGTGTCGAGGTAGGCCAGCAGCAGCCGCGTGGCCGGTGCCGCGCCGTTGAGCAGGAGGCCGGCACTGATCCGGCCGCGCCCGTGGACCTCGTCGAGCGCAGCCCGCGGGATCAGCAGGCTCCGCTTGGACAGTGGTTCCCACACGCTGAACCGGGCCGGCCGGGTGCTGTCCCACAGCACGGCGTCCCCCGGTCGCAGGACCGCCTCGGCCTCGCCCTGGCTCACGGTCTCGTGCCCGGTCCGGGCGATGAGCACGACGACGAACTCGCCGTCGGTGTCCGCCAGCTGACGGCGCTGCCGCGTACCCGAGCACGGGCTGCACTCGCAGTCGACCATCGCCAGGTCGTCGATCCACCACCGGCGCACCCAGGCCTCGAACGGCCGATCGTCATCCGGTGGGGAGGGCTGCACGGTCCACGGCAGGTGCGTGGCCGAGAGGATCTCCTGCCACCGTCCGACGCGGTCGTCCGCATCGTCCTGACTGCTCGTGGTCCAGTACTCGACGTCCCGCATCGCCACCGCTACCTCCCGTTCGACCTCACCGTCGAACAGAGCCGCTCCGACTGTAGGGGCTCGTGCCGACTTCGGGCGCGGCGTCGGCCCCGGCACGGCCCCCGGAGAGTGCCCACGGCCGACCAGGTGTTCGTACCAGGTGTTCGTAGAACGCGTGCGCCAGGCGGTTGTCCGGGCGCGACACAGGGCGAGCCGGTCCGTTCGGCGTTCGGCGAGGTCCGGAACACCGCCGAGATCGTCCACCCTCCTCGAGCGGCAAGGCGGAACGGTGGACAGCGGCGGCACCTCACCGGCTCCCCGCTACGCCGTCAGCCAGCAGCGGGCGCCGCCGGCAGCCGCGTTCCGGCCGCGCGCAGCAGAACCGTGCACCAGGTTCGCCAGGGCCGCCACGCCTCGGCGACCTCGGTGAACCACTCGACGCTCAACGGGCTGCCGTCGCCGTACAGCCGGCCGGCCAGCTCGAGCGCCTTCGGCTCGTCCGTCGGCAGGACGTCGGTCACGCCCGTGGCGCGGATGACGACCAGCGCTGCGTAGAACGGACCGATGCCCTTGATTCGCTGGACCGCGGTCATCGCCTCCGGCGGGTCCATCGCGCGCAACGCCGCGGCGTCGAGCAGCCCTTCGGCTGCCGCCCGGGCGACCCCGTGGATCCGCTCGAGCCGCGCCTCCTCGATGCCGTCGAACCCCGTCAGCCGCAGCAGCGCGGACGGCGTGGGCAGCGCGGCCACCTCGGCACCGGCGAGCTCGAAGACGCGACCGTGCGCACGACCCAGCTGCGTGCGCACCCGGTCCATCTGCCAGCCCGCCCGCCGCGCGCTCAGCACGGCCCACGCGGCCGCCTCGTACGGCGAGTGGAACAGCGGTGGTCGCAGCCCCGGCGCGGCCGCCTGCAGCCGCGCGATCACGGGATCCCGTCCGCCGACCCGGTCGTCGTCCGTGGCGTCGTGGTCCAGGGAGAGCATGCGCGCGACCTGCCGCTCCACCACGGCGGGACCGGCCGCACCGTGGACGACGCCATGCACGCCGTCGTCGTCCTGACGCACCTCCACGCCGACCTGCGCCTCGTAGTCGCCGTCGACGCAGAAGGCCAACCGCATGACGCCGTCGAACCCCGGGTCCCGCGCACCGACCCCGCCAGGGCGCATCCGCTGCCCGAACCCGAACAGCGCCGACTCCTGCAGGCTGAATGCGCCGCGCGGCCGCAGCGTGAAGGTCGCCATGGCGCACAGCGTGCCCGCGGGTGCCGACGGTTTCGAGGCCCGTCAGGTAAGCCCGAGCCTGGGCTGCTGCCCGGGAGCGGGCGCGGGGTCTCGCGGTGGCCGAGACGCTCGTCTCGATCGGGCAGGCGCTGACGCTGCTGGGGTCCCGGCTACCCGACGTCCACGCGGAGCCGGACGGCGAGCGGCCGGAGGTTGCTGCGATGACGGCGGAGCCACAGTGGCAGGTGCCCGGCGCGACCGTCCCGCGCGGAGGTCTCGGGCCACGGCAGCTCGCCGTGCCGGCGCTCGGCGGGCTGAGCGCACCGAGGGGGATGACAACCACCGACGGTGGTGACCGCTACCGGGTAGGGCCTCACTCCTGCTGGCAGGGCGGCTGCCGGCTGCCGGCCGGGCTAGCGTGATGAACTGCCGTGAGACCACGGGCACGGCGAACGGTGTCACTCCTGGCCTTCGGAGGAGCCGAGCGGATGTCCTCTCTCGACAGCTACGACGTCCTTGTCATCGGCAGTGGTGAAGCGGGCAAATACCTCGCCTGGACGATGGCCGGGGAGGGCCATCGCACGGCTGTCGTCGAGCGACAGCTGATCGGCGGGTCATGCCCGAACATCGCCTGCTTGCCGAGCAAGAACATCATTCACTCGGCGAAGGTCCGCTCGTTCACCATGCGTGCCGCCGAGTTCGGGGTCGAGCTCGAGTGCGCGGTGACCGACATGACGGGCGTACAGGCCAGGAAGCGAGCGATGGTCGACAGCCTGCGCCGGCTTCATCTCGACCGCTACCGGGCCAGTGGGGCTGAACTGATCATGGGCGAGGCCTGCTTCGTCGGCGAGAGAGCGGTCGACGTCGAGCTGGTCGACGGCGGTCGGCGCCGGATCCACGGCGAGCGGGTGTTCCTGAACCTGGGCACGCACGCCACCGTGCCCGACCTGCCTGGTCTCGCGGCCGCGCGGCCGATGACCCACGTCGAGCTGCTGGACCTCGATCGCCTGCCGGAGCATGTGATCGTCCTGGGCGGCGGCTACGTCGGGCTGGAGCTGGCGCAGGCCATGCGCCGCTTCGGCGCGCGGGTGACCGTCATCGAGGCCGGACCGCAGCTGGCCGGCCGCGAGGACGCCGACGTCGGGGCGGCGCTGCTCGAGCTGTTCGGCGACGAAGGGATCACCGTGCACCTGCAGACACGGGTCCGCAGTGTCGCCGGGGAGTCGGGCAGGAACGTGCGCGTCGTCACCGTGGGGCCGGACGGCGACGACATCGTCGAGGGGACGGACCTGCTCGTCGGCGTCGGCCGGACGCCGAACACCCGCGGGATCGGGCTGGAGCGGGCCGGGGTGGCGCTGACCGAGACGGGCTACATCGCGGTTGACGAGCGCCTGGCCACCGCCGCGCCCGGTGTGTGGGCGATGGGCGAGTGCGCGGGCAGCCCGCAGTTCACCCACGCGGCCTTCGACGACTTCCGGGTGGTGCACGACAACCTGAACGGCCGCAGCCGCACGACCAGGGACCGCTTGGTGCCGTACTGCCTGTACACCGATCCCGAGCTGGCGCGGGTTGGCCTCAACGAGTCCGAGGCCCGGCGCCGCGGCATCGACTACCGCCTGCTCACCCTGCCGATGGCCGCCGTGCTGAGGACCAGGACGCTGTCCGAGCCGCGCGGGTTCATGAAGATGCTGATCGCTGTCGACAGCGACGAGATCCTCGGGTTCACCGTGTTCGGAGCGGAGGCCAGCGAACTGATGGCCGCCGTCCAGACGGCGATGGTCGGCCGGATCCCCTACACCGCGCTGCGCGCTGCCATCTACGCCCACCCGACGGCAGCCGAAGGCCTCACCTTCCTGCTGGGGAACACACCCACCACCCCGGCCCGTTCGTTCAGGGCTCCGGCCGCGTGAGGCGGGCCACCAGGATCACCAGGATCGCGGTCCCGAGCCGAGAGCAGCCCTCCGCGTGCCGCCGGTCTGACTGACCGTCCTGTCGTGGACCGCCCTATCGTCGCCGCAGCGAAGGCCGACATCCTGTGGCTGACCACGTTCGAGATCGGCTTGTTCGGCTGGATGGCGCTGATCACCTCAGCGCCCTGTCGACGGGGACCCGGTCCCTGGTGAGATGCGCTGTTGGACCTCACGAAAGACGACTGGCCCGCGTTCACAACACATGAGCACACTGACGACAGTCGGTCCGGCCATTCCGTCGATGAACGTCACTCGACTTCACCGGGTGATCGAGTCCCCGCTGGGCGAGCTCACCCTGGTGACCGAGGCAGAGGCGTTGACCGGGGTGTACTTCGCCCACCACCGTGGTCGTCCCGGCCCCGCGGCCCTCGGCTCGCGCGATGACACGATCCTCGATGAGGCGGCCACCCAGCTCGGTGAGTACTTCGCCGGCACCCGCA
>JAOPWG010000147.1 GCA_025965775.1 Modestobacter sp.
ACGTGCGGGGCGAACTGCGGCTTGTGCTTGCCGCGCAGCAGGATGGCGGTCTGGCTGGCCAGTCGGCCGAGCACCACGTCAGTGGCGTCGATGACGTGCCAGGCCCGGGTGATGTCACCGGGCTTGGGGGTGTACGTGCGCACGAGGCACTGTCCTTGTCGTCGTCGGGCGGGTGGCTGGTCGGATCGCCTCACCGAGCACGGGAGACGGACCCTGGGGGTCGAGAGGACGCGCGCGCACCAGCCGACGACGCGCGCCAGCAGGTCACGATACCAGCCTCCGGACACCGCCCGACCCGCGCTACGGGGCCCTCGGTCAGGACACCTCGCGCAGCTGCCCGGTGGCGACGTCGTAGACGGTGCCGCGCACCTCGGTCGACAGCAGGTAGGGGGCCGCGGTGATGACCCCGATGGACTCCCGGACGTCGGCGTCGACGTCGTCGAAGGCCCGCGCCGACCACGGCGGCCGGTGCCCGGTCCGGCTCTCGACCAGGTCGGCGAACTCGTCGTCGGAGGCCTTCTGCAACCCGCAGTCGGTGTGGTGCACCAACACGATCGCCCGGGTCCCGAGCAGGTGCTGGGAGACGGCCAGCGAGCGGAGGGTGTCGTCGGTCACGACGCCGCCGGCATTCCGGATCACGTGGGCGTCACCGACCGCCAGGCCCAGCATGCCGAACAACGGCATGCGGGAGTCCATGCAGGCCACCACGGCCACCCCCCGGGCCGGCGCCACCGGCAGGTCTCCGGGGAACTGCGCCAGCCACTCCCGGTTGGCCGCCAGCATCCGGTCGATCTCGGTCACCATGGTGGTCCTCTCGTCTTGTGCGGTGTCCCCGACTCCTGCGGTGTCCCCGACGCTAGCGCCCGGCGGTCGCGCGCCGAGCGGCGGTCGCCAGCCGGGCCACCGCGGCGGGGTCGGGCGAGGGGCGGCCACCCGGCCTGGCCACGGTGGACGCAGCCGCCGCACCGGCCTCCCAGGCCGCCGTCCGCGGGTCGGCGCCGCACAACTCGGTGGCGGCCGCCCGCACGTCGTCCAGGCCGGCCAGCTCGCTGCCCACCCACATGGCCGCCTCGGCCGCGTCGGCGCGGAGCACGTCGACGCCGCCCAGCAACTCGTCCCGGCTCGCCTCGTCCGGGGGAGCCCCGTCGGCCACGACGAGCGCCCCGCTCGCCGCGTGCCCCAGGGCGGCGCACAGGGCGCCCCCGGGTTGCTGCAGCTGCAGCACCACCGCCCTCGCCCGGTCCAGCAGCGACCCGGCCGCCGCGACGTCGGCCACGGTCAGCAGCACGCCCTCGGGCACGTCCTCCAGCAGCCGGCGGCTGCCGGCGGCCTCGACCAGGTCCACCAGCAGCGCGGTGGCCGTGTCCGGCCGGCGGACCAGGCCCGCGACGTAGAGCCCGTCCGCCACCGCGGCGGCCAGCACGTGGTCGCCGGCCGGGTCGTCGCCGAGCACGCCGACCAGCGCGACCGGGCACCCCAGTTGGACCAGAGCCACGCCCTGGTTGGCCCCTTTCCCGCCCAGCAGTTCCTGTCGCCGGCGCACCGACGTGCTGCGGCCACCCCGGGGCAGCCGGTCGACCTCCAGGACGAGGTCCCGGCCGACCTGACCGACCACGACGACGGGCCCCTCGGGTGTGGTCACGCCGCCAGCGTGCCCGGTCGGCCGCCACCGCGCACGGACCGCCCGGACGGGCGCGGCGCACCCGCCCGGCCGTCACGGGTACCCGATCGGCCAGGATGGCGTGCGTGCGGACGGTCGAGGAACACCAGGCGGTAGTGGCCGGGCTGCTCCGCCCCCTTGCGATCGAGGAGGTACCGGTGGCCGCGGCGGCCGGTCGCGTGCTGGCCCGGGACGTGCCGGCGCTGGTCGCCCTGCCCGGCTTCGACAACTCGGCGATGGACGGGTACGCGGCCCGGTCCGCGGAGGTAGGGACGGCGAGTGAGGACGCACCGGTCCGGATGCCGGTGGCCGCGGACATCCCCGCCGGGCGCACCGACGTCCCGCCGCTGGAGCCCGGCACGGTGCACCGGATCATGACCGGCGCACCCGTGCCGGTGGGCGCCGACGTCATCATCCCGGTCGAGCGCACCGACGCCGGCACCGACGTCGTCACCATCACCGGTGCACCCGAGGCCGGCACCCACCTGCGGCACGCCGGTGAGGACATCGCCGCCGGCACCGTGGCACTGCCCGCGGGCACGGCGCTGGGCCCGGCCCAGCTGGGGCTGGCCGCCGCCGTCGGCCACGCGACGCTGCACGTGCGGCGCCGTCCTCGGGTGCTGGTGCTCTCCACCGGCAGCGAGCTGGTCGAGCCCGGCCGGCCCTTGGCGCCCGGCCAGATCTACGAGTCGAACTCCGTGCTGCTGGCCAGCGCGGTCGAGGACGCCGGCGGTGAGGCCCGGACCCTGCACTTCGTGCCCGACGACGTCGACCAGTTCCTGTCCACCGTCCGCGCGGAGCTGGCCGGCGCCGACCTGCTGATCACCAGCGGCGGGGTGAGCGCCGGTGCCTACGAGGTGGTCAAGGACGCCTTCGGTGCGCTGGGGACGGTCGAGTTCGCGAAGGTCGCCATGCAGCCCGGCGGTCCGCAGGGGGCCGGCACGGTGGACGGCGTCCCCGTGGTCACGCTGCCGGGCAACCCGGTCAGCTCGTTCGTCTCCTTCGAGGTCTTCGTCCGCCCCGCGCTGCGTCGCGCGCTCGGACACGCGACCCCGGACCGGTTGCGCACCTCCGCCCGGCTCAGCGAGCAGCTCCGCTCCCCCGCCGGGCGCCGGCAGTTCCTCCGCGGCCGCTTCGACGGTGAGATGGTCACCCAGGTCGGTGGCCCCGGCTCGCACCTGGTGGCCCACCTGGCACGCGCCAACTGTCTGGTCGTCGTCCCCGAGGACGTCACCGAGCTGCCCGCCGGCGCCGAGGTCGTCGTCGTGCTGATCGAAGGAGCCCTGCAGTGACGAACAGGACGGTCCAGTGAGCCAGCCCCCGGGCGCCGAGCCCCGACTCACCCATGTCGACGAGACGGGCGCCGCCCGCATGGTCGACGTCACCGACAAGCCCGTCACCGCCCGGGTGGCGACGGCGGCCGGGCGGGTGCTCGTCAGCCCGGAGGTCGTCGCGCTGCTGCGCGGAGCCGGCGTGCCCAAGGGCGACGCGGTGGCCGTGGCCCGGATCGCCGGCATCGCCGGGGCCAAGCGGACGCCGGACCTCATCCCGCTGTGCCACCCGATCGCGCTGCACGGCGTCACCGTGGACGTGGAGGTCACCGACGATGCCGTGGAGCTCACCGCCACCGCCCGCACGGCCGACCGCACCGGGGTGGAGATGGAGGCGCTGACCTCGGTCGCCGTCGCCGGGCTCACCGTGATCGACATGGTGAAGGCCGTCGACCCGCGGGCCACCATCACCGACGTCCGGCTGCTGGCGAAGTCCGGCGGCAAGAACGGCGACTGGGTCCGATGACCGCCCTGCCCGAGGGTGCCCGTGCCGTCGTCGTCACCGCCTCCAACCGTGCCTCGGCGGGCGTCTACGAGGACACCAGCGGCCGGCTGCTCGCCGACGGGCTGCGGGAGCTCGGTTTCGACGTCGACGGGCCGCACGTGCTGCCCGACGACGTCGAGGCGCTGGCCCAGGCGCTGCGGACGGCGGTCGCCGGCGGCGCGGACCTGGTACTCACCACCGGCGGCACCGGCCTCACTCCCACCGACGTCACCCCCGAGGCGACCCGGGCGGTGATCGAGCGCGAGGCGCCGGGCCTCGCCGAGGCGGTCCGCCGGTACGGCGCGGAGCACGTGCCCACCTCGGTGCTCTCCCGCGGGCTGGCCGGCACCGCCGGCCGGACGCTGATCGTGAACCTGCCCGGCTCCTCCGGCGGGGTACGGGACGGGCTGGCCGTGCTGGGCCCGCTGCTCCCCCACGTGGTCAGCCAGCTGCGCGGTGGAGATCACTGAGCTGTGCACATCGCGACGCTCGCGCGCCGCACCGCGGGCAGGTGCCATACCCCCGCCTGGTCGAGCCGTTGCAGCCTCGGCTGGGCGGTTCCGCTGCCCGCCGGGTCCCCTACTCCAACACCAGGCGCTCGGTGCGCGTGTAGACGTTGCACCCGTCGCCGCGCAGGAAGCCGATGAGGGTGATCCCGACCTCCTCGGCCAGCTCCACCGCGAGCGAGCTGGGTGCCGACACCGCGGCCAGCACGGGGACCCCGGCCATCGCCGCCTTCTGGGTCAGCTCGAACGACGAGCGGCC
>JAOPWG010000163.1 GCA_025965775.1 Modestobacter sp.
CCGAGCACATCGAGCAGCTGGCCCGGAAGTACCTCGGCGGTCCCTACCCCTGGTACGGCGGCCGGGACCAGACCCGGCTGGTCGTCACCATCGAGGCGGACGCGGTGCACTCCCCGCAGGGCTGAGCTGCTGCCCGGCCTGCCACCGGCCGCGCGCTTCGGCCGGCTCCGGACGACGCGTCCCCCGTTCCGGGGACAAGCCGGCGGCGACCGCAGCCACGCGAGCCGGCCCGTGACACCGTCGCTCGTACCGGTGCGCGTCGCCGACATCAGCCGGTGGACGGCGGCAACCGGTGCGGTCGGACAATGGGGTTCGGGGCGCGACCAGCAGGTGGGAGAGGACATGTTCGGGTGAACGCGGTCGACGGGCACCGTCCGACCAGCCACTGCACCCCCCGGCAGGGGCGGCACTGATGCTCGCGCAACAGCGGCAGGAGCGCATTCTCGAGGCAGTCCGGGCGCACGGCGGGGCCCGGGTCTCGGAGTTGGTCGTCCTGCTCGGCGTCTCGGAGATGACGGTGCGCCGGGACATCGCCACGCTCGCCGGCCGAGGGTTGGTGGCGCGTGTGCACGGTGGTGCGACCGCACCGGACGGCCGCAGCGCCGATGAGCCGGGGTTCCTCGCGAAGTCCGCCATGGCCCTGGCCGAGAAGGCGGCCATAGCGCAGGTCGCGGCAGAGCTGGTCCAGCCCGGGGACTCGGTGGCACTGTCCGCCGGAACCACGACCTACGCGGTCGCCGAGGCGTTGCTGGGAGTGGCCGACCTGACCGTCGTCACCAACTCCCTGCCGGCGGAGCGCCTGTTGCACGAGAACGCACGCGAGGACCGCACCGTGGTCCTGACCGGCGGGGTGCGCACTCCCTCGGACGCGCTGGTCGGCCCGGTCGCGATCGGCGCCCTCCGCGGGCTGCACGTGGACTGGCTCTTCCTCGGTGTCCACGGCATCGACGACCAGGCGGGACTGACCACCCCGAACCTCGTGGAGTGCGAGACGAACCGCGCGCTGGTGGCCTGCGCGCGCCAGGTGGTCGTCGTCGCCGACTCCTCCAAGTGGCGGGTCGTCGGCCTGAGCACCATCGCCGCGCTCAGCGAGGTCGACGTCCTGATCAGCGACTCCCACCTGCCCGAGCAGGCCCGCCGCGACGTCGCGTCGAAGGTGGGGCGCCTGGCGATCGCCTCGCTGCCCGTCTCTCGGCCCTGATCCGCGGCGCCCCCGGCAGCCCCACCGGACACCCGCCACGCCGTGCCACGCGGCCCGACGGCTCGGCCGTCACCACACCGTGATGTGATTGGCGTTGCGCACTAATGTCCGTTCCTGTTCGATCCGGACGGGCGGGACATTGGGCCCGCACTCAGGCAACGATGCCTCGCACAGGGAGCGAACCCATGACACGCACGACGACCATCCGGCGGCACGCGCTGCGGCCCTCACGCCTCCTCGTCGCCGGAGCGGCCGCAGCACTCGCGCTGAGCGGCTGCGCCAACAGCGGTGACAGCAGCGCCTCGGGATCATCCGCTCCGGCCGGCGCCGGGGCGGCACAGACGACCAAGGCGGGCAACACCGCCACCGGTGACGGCTGCACGCTGGAGAAGTACGGCCTGCAGAAGGTCGACCTCAAGGGTGCGACGGTCGGGTTCTCCCAGTCCGAGCCGGACACCGCGGCCTTCCGCGCAGCCGAGACCCAGTCGATCAAGGACGAGGCGGCCAAGATCGGCGTCGGCAAGCTGCTGGTGACCAACGCGAACGCCCAGCTGACCAAGCAGATCTCCGACATCCAGGACCTGCTGAACCAGGGTGCCCAGTTCCTGATCGTCGCTCCGGTGAACTCCGACGGGCTGGACCCCGCCCTGGCGGCGGCCAAGGCCAAGGGCGTGCCGGTCCTGACGATCGACCGCAAGGTCACCAACACCCCGTGCTCGGACTACCTGTCCTTCATCGGCTCGGACTTCACCGAGCAGGGCAAGCGCGCCGCCGATGCGATGGCCAAGGCCACCGACGGGAAGGCCAACGTGGCGATCCTGCTCGGCTCCTCGGGCAACAACGTGACCGACCAGCGCACCTCCGGGTTCAAGGACCAGGTGGCCGCGAAGTACCCGGACCTGAAGGTCGTCGCCTCCCAGACCGGTGACTTCGACCGGTCGAAGGGCCAGTCGGTGACCGAGCAGCTGCTCCAGTCCAACCCCGACATCAACGCCATCTACGCCGAGAACGACGAGATGGGGCTGGGCGCGGTCCAGGCGGTGCTGAGCGCCGGCAAGCAGCCGGGCACGGACGTCAAGATCGTCTCGGTCGACGGGACCCGCAACGCGGTCCAGTCCATCGTCGACGGCCAGTACAACGCTGTGATCGAGTCCAACCCGCGGTTCGGCCCGCTGGCCTTCAAGACGCTGATGGACTTCGAGAACGGCACGGCCATCCCGGAGGACATCATCATCCAGGACGGCGAGTACGACCCGGACAACGCGGCGGCCAAGCTGGCCAACGCGTTCTGAGGTCCTGAGCCGCTCCGCACCGCCCGCCTGACCGGCGCCCCCGACCCCCTCCGGGGTCGGGGGCGCCCTCCAACGCTCAACGAGGAGTCGTGGTGCCCCACCCGACCGCTGCTGCCCCCGGCCGTGCACCAGAGCCGCCGGACAGCTCCGGCCCCCTGCTCACCGTCCGCGGGGTGACCAAGTCCTTCAGCGGCGTCCACGCTCTGCGCGGGGTGGACTTCACCCTCGAACCGGGCTCGATCCACGCTCTGGTGGGTGAGAACGGGGCCGGCAAGTCCACCTTCATCAAGGTGCTCACCGGCGTGCACGCCGCCGACTCCGGCGAGGTGCGGTTCCTCGGGGAGCCGGTCGCCTTCACCCGCCCCGCCGACGCGCAGAACGCCGGGATCTCCACGATCTACCAGGAGATCAACCTCGTTCCCCTGCTGACGGTGGCGCAGAACATCTATCTCGGCCGCGAGCCACGCCGCTTCGGCCTGGTCGACACCCGCGGGTTGAACCGACAGGCCGCCGCACTGGTCGAGCGCCTGGGGATCGACGTCGACGTGCGCGCCGAGCTCGGCTCGCTCGGGCTCGGCGTGCAGCAGATGGTCGCCCTGGCGCGGGCGGTCTCCATCGATGCGCGCGTGGTCATCATGGACGAGCCGACCTCCTCGCTGGAGGTGCGCGAGGTCGAGACCCTCTTCGGCGTCGCCCGCACCCTCGCCGGCTCCGGCGTGGGCCTGGTCTTCGTCTCCCACCGCCTGGACGAGCTGTGGGCGCTGTGCGACACGGTGACCGTCCTGCGCGACGGGCGGGTCGTCCACACCGGCGCCATGGCCGCCCTGGACCGCGTCGGCCTGGTCTCGCTGATGCTGGGCCGCGACGCCAGCGACGTCCGCGCCGCCGGCACCACCGACTTCGGTGAGTCGCACGCGCACGGCGACGCCCCGCTCCTGTCGGTGTCCGGCGTCGAGGTCCCCAACCGCCTGCACGGCGTCGGGCTCACCGCGCGGCCGGGCGAGGTCGTCGGTCTCGGCGGGCTGCTCGGCTCGGGCCGCAGCGAGACGCTCAAAGCGATCTACGGCGACCTGAGCACCACCTCGGCCGACGTCGAGATCCAGGGACAGCGGGTGCGCCCGGGCTCGGTGAGCCGGGCGCTGCGCGCCGGCATCGCGCTGCTGTCGGAGGACCGCAAGGCCGAGGGGATCATCCCGGAGATGTCGGTGCGGGACAACATCGCGCTGGCGGTGCTGCCACGGATGTCCCGCGGCGGACTGGTCTCCGACGCCCGCATCGACGCCCTCGTCGAGGTCTTCATGCGCCGGTTGAAGATCAAGGCCTCCAGCCCGCAGCAGAAGGTGCGCGAGTTGTCCGGCGGCAACCAGCAGAAGGTGCTGCTGGCCCGGTGGCTGGCGACCGAGCCGAAGGTCTTCCTGCTCGACGAACCCACCCGCGGCATCGACGTGGGTGCCAAGCGGGAGGTACAGGGCCTCATCGACGAGCTCGCCGGGCAGGGCCTGGCGGTGGTGCTCGTCTCCAGCGAGATGGACGAGCTGGTGGAGGGCAGCGACCGCGTCGTCGTCCTCCACGACGGCGCCGTCTCCGGTGAGCTCGACGGGGACCGGCTGACGTCGGCAGACCTGCTCACCGCACTCGCCGGTGGCATCCCCTCGGACGCCGGCACGGCCGCCGGTGCAGAAAGGAGCGACCGTGGCTGAGCAGACGGCGACCGCGGCGCAGCCCGCTCCGGCCGCCCCGCCGGCGGAGCCCCACACGCGGCGGCGCGTGGACGGGGCGTGGTTCCGGCGCAACGGCGTCTACCTGGGCCTCGTCGTCCTGGTCGTGGTCAACCTGGTCATCACCCCGCACTTCGCCAGCACGGGGTCGCTGCGTCTGCAGCTGGTGCAGGTGGCCCCGATCATCGTCGTCAGCCTCGGCATGGCGATGGTCATCGGCACCGGTGGGATCGACCTGTCGGTCGGCGCGGTGATGGCCATGACCGCCGCGGTCATCCCGCTGTACATCGGCTACGGCACCTTCGGCGCGATCGCCGCCGGGCTGATCGCGGGGCTGCTCTCCGGGGCCCTTGCCGGCAGCGTGATCAGCCGGGTGGGGGTCCAGCCGATCATCGCCACCCTCGCGATCATGGTGGGCCTGCGCGGCCTCGCCAACATCACCGGCGGGCAGATCAAGAGCATCCGCGACCCCGGCTTCCGGGAACTGGGCAGCGGGGACGTCCTGGGCATCCCCTGGGTCGTGCTGGTCGCCGTGGTGGTGACGCTCGTCGTCTGGGGGCTGATGACCCGCACCACGTTCGGCCGCCAGCTCGTCGCCATCGGCGGGAACGCGCGGGCGTCCACGCTCGCCGGGCTCCCGGTGAAGCGGGTGCTGACCACGGTCTACGTCCTCTCCGGCCTGCTGGCCGCCCTGGCCGGGGCGCTGCTCGTGGCACGCAACCAGGCCAGCGACCCGACCCGGCTGGGCCAGCTGGTCGAGCTCACGGCGATCACCGCGGTCGTCGTCGGTGGCACGCCCCTGACCGGGGGGCAGGTGCGGGTGCTGGGCACGGTGGCCGGCGCCCTGCTGATGCAGCTGATCACCTTCACCCTCGTCGCCCACAACATCACCGACTCGGTCGCTCAGATGGTCCAGGCGGTCATCGTGATCCTGGCCGTCTACGCCCAGGTGGGCACCCGGATGCGACGGAGGTCGCGAGCATGAGCACGGTCAGCGCGACGCCTCAGGCCGCCGGGACCACGGTCTCCACGCGGCGACTCCACATGGTGCAGCGGGTGCAGCGGCAGGGCGCCCTCGTCGTCCTGGTGCTGCTGTGCGCGGTGGCCAGCTTCCAGTTCGACTCCTTCGCCTCCGGCCCGAACGTGCGTTCCATCGGGTTGCAGGCCTCGTTCCTGGCGGTCATCGCGCTCGGGATGACCTTCGTCATCTTCACCGGCGGGATCGACCTGTCGGTCGGATCGGTGTTCGCCCTGGGCGGGGTGCTGGCGGCCTGGGCATCGCAGTACGGCACGGTCGCGGCGGTGCTGGTGCCGCTGGCGGTCTGTGGGGCGATCGGCCTGGTGCAGGGCCTCGTCATCGCCCGCGGCCGGCTCGCGCCGTTCATCGTGACGCTCGCCGGGCTCCTGTTCGCCCGCGGCCTGCTGCTGTTCATCAGCGACGAGGGGTCGACGGTCTACAAGGTGCCGGCCGACAGCGGCTTCCGGGAACTGGCCCAGGGCAGCCTGCTCGGCGTCGGCTACCCGATCTGGATGGTGGTGATCCTCTACGGGATCGGGGCGCTCGTCCTGCACCGGACGTCCTACGGACCCACCGTGCTGGCGATCGGTGGCCAGGAGGACGCCGCAGACCTCATGGGGCTGCCGGTGGTGTCCACCAAGGTGGTGACCTACGTGGCCAGCTCCCTGCTGGCCGGGTTCGCCGGTGTGCTGATCGCCTCCTACACGTCCTCCGGCGTCCCGATCATCGGGGTGGGCACCGAACTGCAGGCCATCTCCGCGGTCGTGCTCGGCGGCACCCTGCTCGCCGGGGGCGCCGGCACGGTGTTCGGCACCCTGGTCGGCGTCCTGCTGCTGCAGGTCATCGCCAACGTCATCAACCAGGTCGGGTCGCTGAACTCCAACTGGCAGGACATGGTGAGCGGGGCGATCCTGCTCGCCGTCGTCGTCCTCCAGCGGTACCTGGCCGGGACGGCCCGACGATGACGGCCGCGCCTCCCCCGTCCGCGGGGCCGTCGGACGCGCCCCGGAGCTGGACGATCAGCCGCGCCGGGCACGAAGCCGTCATCGGCCGCGGCGGAGCGGGCGTGCGGTCGTACACCGTCGACGGCGTAGCCGTCGTCGACGCGCTCGGCGAGTGGGAGATCCCGAGCGCCTACCACGGTCTGGTCCTCGCGCCCTGGCCCAACCGGATCCCCGAGGGCCGGTGGAGCTGGGCGGGACAGACCCTGGAGCTGCCGGTCAACGAGGCCGCCACCGGGTGCGCACTGCACGGCCTGGTGGCCTGGTCGGCATGGAACCTGCGGGCGCAGTCCGACGACGCAGTCGAACTGGGGATCAGCATCGAGCCCCAGCCCGGCTACCCGTTCAGCCTCGACCTGTCCGTGCGGTGGTCGGTGGGCGCGGACGGGCTGCGGTGCGCGATCACGGCCTGGAACACCGGATGGGAGCCGGCGCCCTTCGGGGTGGCCGTGCACCCGTACGTGGTGCTACCCGGCTGCGGCGTGGACGACCTGGAGTTGACCATGCCCGCGGACACCTGGCTCGACGTCGACGAGCGCCTGCGGCCGGTCGCGTTGCGCCCCGTGGAGGACGGCGACCGGGACTTCCGCCGCGGCGCGTCACTGCGCGGACGAGCGCTGGACACCGCGTTCACCGACGTCTCCGACGCGCCGGTCCGGGTGGCCGGCGGCGACCACGCGGTCGAGGTGTGGGCCGACCCGGCGTTCGGCTGGTGGCAGGTCTACACGTCGGACTACTTCCCGGTGGGCTCGGAGCGTCTGCGCCGCGCGCTGGCGGTCGAGGCGATGACCTGCGGTCCGGACGCCTTCAACACGGGGCGGGACCTGATCACCCTGGCGCCGGACGAGCGGTGGAGCGCCGAGTGGGGCGTTCGGCAGGCCTGAGGCGGCTCAGCTGCTCCCCCGGATCACGAGCCGGTGCGGGGCGGTGAGCACCCGGGCCGGGCTGTCGTCCCCGGCCAGCCGGTCCCGCAGGACCTGGAGGGCGAGCTCGGCGATCCGGTCCTTGTCCGGCGCGATCGTCGTCAGGGTGGGGATGGAGTACCGGCCGTCCTCGATGTCGTCGAACCCGACCAATGCGATGTCCTCGGGCACCCGCAGGCCCGCGTCGACGACGGCACGCAGGGCGCCCAGCGCCAACTGGTCGCTGAAGCAGAAGACGGCGTCCGGCCGGTCCCCCGTCGCCAGCAGCTCGGACATGGCCCGGTGGCCCTCGGCGCGGTGCAGGGACGTGACCGGCGCCTCGCGGTCGGCCCGCCACGCCTGCCCGGCCACCGACAGCGCCCGGCGGTAGCCCAGCTGGCGCTGGTGAGCCGTCTCGTTGCCCAGCGCCGGCTGCACACCGAGGGCGGCGATGTCGGCGCGGCCTCCGGCGAGCAGGTGCTCGACAGCTTCCTGCGCGGCACCGACGTTGTCGATCACGACGTGGTCGACCGGTGGGGCGCCGGCGTGCTCCCCGAGCAGGACGATCGGGGTGGCGTCCTGCCGGCTGGCCAGCTCCTCGGCCGACATCGACCAGGGACTGAAGATGACCCCGTCGACGAGTTGGCTGCGCTCCCCGTGCAGCAGCCGGCGTTCCCGCCCGGCGTCGCCGTCGGTCTGGTCGATGAGCACGGTCCAGCCGTCGTCCTCCGCGATCCGGACGGTGCGGGCCGCCAGGTCGGAGAAGTAGGGCGAGTCGATCTCCGGGACGACGAGAGCCAGCAGCCCGGTCCGCCCACGGCGCAGGTTCCGGGCAGCGACGTTGGGTCGGTAGCCGAGGGCATCGATGCTCGCCTGTACGCGGGCCCGGGTGGACGGCGCGACGTACTGGAAGTCGTTGACGACGTTGGAGACCGTCCGGATCGAGACACCCGCATGAGCGGCGACGT
The DNA here is from genome assembly GCA_025965775.1 of Modestobacter sp. Lineage (GTDB taxonomy): Bacteria > Actinomycetota > Actinomycetes > Mycobacteriales > Geodermatophilaceae > Modestobacter. The sequence continues at coordinate 8,101 of JAOPWG010000163.1, forward strand.
CCCGCAGGCGCACCATCGCCGACTCCCTCCGCTCTGTGTTCCGACCGGGGCACGGTACCTCTTGCATCGTGGCATGCAACGTTGCAAACTAGGTCCACCACCGAGATGGAGGACCCCATGACCACCACCCCGCAGATCATCCGGCCGGACATCGACGTCCCTGAGCTGGTCGAGCGCATCTACACCGACGGCATCGTGGGCCTGCCCGGGACCTTCTCCCGCGAGTGGGTCGCCCAGCTCGGTCGTGACGTCGACGCCGCCTTCACCGAGGCGCGCAGCCGCCCCGGCGGCGCGGTGGGCCGCGGACCGCAGCGGTACTACGTCGAGATCCACCCGGAGCAGATCAGCGGCTTCGTCGACCTGGTGACACACCCGTCGGTCACCGCCGTGTGCGAGGGCGTCCTCGGTCCGGACTACCAGATCGTCGAGGTCGGTTTCGACGTCCCGCTGGAGGGCGCGGTCAACCAGCCGTGGCACCGGGATTTCCCCATGCCCGAGGTGACCGCGCAGGAGCGTCGGCTCAACTCGTTGGCGATCAACGTCACGACCGTCGACACCGAGCCGGACATGGGCCCCTTCGAGATCGCGCCGGGGACGCAGTGGGACGACGACCCGGCGTTCGAGCACGGCATGTTCCCGCCCAAGTCCTTCTACCCGCGGTACGAGGAGAGGGCCCAGCGGAAGTACCCGAAGATGGGCGACATCTCCATCCGCTCCGCGCTGACCATCCACCGCGGGACGGCGAACCAGTCCGCGAAGTCCCGCCCGGTGCTGGTCCTGGGTGTCGACGCTCCGGGCGCCGGCAACGACGAGCGGCACGACATGGCCGTGACCCGGCCCTTCTGGGACTCGCTGCCGGACGCGCTGCGCGCCCACCTGCACTGCCCGGTCGTGGAGACCCTGGAGCCCATCACCCAGAAGCACACCATCGAGGGCCTCGTCATGGGCGACGCCTGACCGCACTCCCCCGTCGGCGGGGCGTCGCGGCTGTGGCCCCGGCGCTCCGCCCCGGTGGGCCCGGGAAGGCGCGCGCAGCTCAGCTGGTGACGTCCTTCGTCTGGAGCCTGGCCCACGCAAGGCTGAGGAAGACCGCCACGTAGGCCAGGTGCAGCAGGCTCCAGCGCAGCAACGCCCCGCCGTCGGGGGCGGTGCGCAGCAGCTCGCCGAAGCCGAGCCAGTGGTGGGTGAGCAGCGCGCCGGCGATGGGGCGGAGCTCAGGGACGGCGTCGAGCAGCGCGGAGAACACCGCGATGCCGATCGTGGTGGCCATCGCGGCGATGGCGTTCTCGGTCAGCGTCGACACGAACAGGCCGCCGGCGGCCAGCCCGAACAGCGCGACGACCACGAAGACGACGACGCCCACCGTGCGCAGCAGCCCGTCGGCGAGGCTGACGGTGTCACCCGAGAGCAGGGTGACGTCGTGCAGCCCGAAGAGGACCGCACCGGCGAGCAGTCCGACGAGCGCCACGACGAGGACGGCGAGGGCTGTGCAACTGGCCACGCCCAGGGCCTTGACCGCCAGCAGCCGACCCCGGGTGACCGGAACGGCCAGCAGGTACCGCAGCGTCCCCGTGCCGGCCTCGCCGGCGATGCTGTCGCCGGCGACGACACCGACGACCAGCGGCAGGAAGAACGGCAGGGCGACGGTCAGCGCGGTGAAGACGAGGAAGAGCCCGTTACCGGCGATCTGACTGAGGAACTGGGGTCCGTCTCCGTTCCGCGGGGTGCTCAGCCGCACCGCCACGCCGATCACCAGCGGGACGACGGCCAGGACGCCGAGCAGCGCCTGGTTCCGGCGCCGCCCCAGGACCAGCCGCATCTCCCCGGCGTACAGCCGGCGGAAGGCCCCCGGGAGGTGGGGTGCGGTCCGCCACGGCGGCGCAGCGGCGGCCGCGACCGGTTCACTCGACGACATCGAACCCCTCCCCCGTGAGCGAGACGAACAGCGTCTCCAGGTCCGGTCGTTCCACGGTCAGGCCGCGCAGCCGGACCCCGGCGGTATGCAGTTCCGCGGCGACGTCCTCGGTGAGCACGTTCCCGAGCCGGGCCTGGACGCAGGACTGTTCGGCGTCGGTGCGGACCGAGGCCAGACCGAGACGGCCCAGCACGTCGCCGGCGGCGTCGAGGTCGGGCGTGGTGACCCGGAGGACGGCGACGCCGTCGGCGAGGACCTCGGTGAGCGGGCCCTGCCGGAGGAGCCGACCGGCGGACATGATCCCCACGTGGGTCGCGACCTGCTCGACCTCGGCGAGGAGGTGGCTGGAGACGAGCACGGTCGTGCCGTCGGCGGCCAGGTCCCGGATGAGGTGACGGACCTCCCGGGTCCCCTGCGGGTCCAGGCCGTTGGTGGGTTCGTCGAGCACCAGCAGGTCCCGGGGCTGGAGCAGTGCGGCGGCGAGCCCGAGGCGCTGCTTCATGCCGAGGGAGTAGCTGCGGTACCGCTTGCCGGCGGCCGCGGTCAGCCCCACCCGGGTCAGGGCCTGGCCGATCCGGGCCCTGCTCGTGGCGGGATCGGCGGTCGCATCGCTCACGTCGAGCCGTCGCAGGTTCGACGCCCCGCTGAGGTGGGGGTGGAACGCGGGTCCCTCGATGAGCGCCCCGACCCGGGGCAGGACGTCGGCGAGCCGCTCGGGCATCGGCCTGCCCAGCAGCTCGATCTCGCCGTCGTCGGCGGCGATGAGGCCGAGGAGCATGCGGATGGTGGTGGTCTTCCCCGATCCGTTGGGCCCCAGAAACCCGTAGACCGCTCCGCGCGGCACCTCGAGCGCGACGCCGTCGACGGCGACATGCGTGCCGAAGCGGCGGGTCAGGCCGGTGGTGCGGACGGCCGACCACCCGGGCGCGGCGCCCGCCGGCGACCCGAGGGGGACGGCGGCCGTGGCCGGGGCGGCGGAGGTCACCGCGTCGCGGAAGCCTGCTGCAGAACGCTGGGCTGCACCGCGCCGGCGAACACCCGCCCGTCGGAGGTCAGCAACACGTTCACCAGCGCGGTCGCCAGCAGCCGGTCGCCGTTGGGCTGCACGGTGAGCAGCCGGTCCAGCAGCTCGGTGGAGGAGCGGCCGCTCTGGGCGCCGGTGGCCGGGCCGAGCGCGGCCAGCGCGCCGGGACCCGGCGTGAACTCCACGACCGACGTCCAGCCGCTGCCCAGCACCGTCGGCGCGGGCGTGCCGGTGTGCCCGTTCGGCTGCTTTGCGGCGCCGGTGCTCCTGTCGCGCGTGGTGACGGTCGCACCCGCCGGGACGCTGAAGTCGAACGTGGCGGCGCTGGGACGGTCGTAGCTGATCGAGGTGAAACCGGTCTCGAAGACCGGGTCGGCCGGCGCGCCGGCGCCGAAGACCTGCACCCGCAACGGCACGTGCCGGGTGGCGTCGACGGCGATCACGACCCGGCCGATGGTCGAGCCAGCGTCCTCGGGGGTCAGCACCAGGGCGTACGCGTCCTGCCCGGCGACCCGGGTGTTCTCCGCCATGCTCACCCCGGTGGTCGGCGTGATCGCGGCGAGCAGGTGCTGGGCGGCGCCGAGCGGGGTCGCGTTCATCGGGTCGCCGGGGTCCGGCGTGGTTCCCGCGCCGTCCGGCCGGTCCGCGGGGAGCACGACGTGGGTGACCTCGCGGGTACTGCTGGCGTAGGTCCACACGTCGCTGCCGTTGTGGACCACGTCGGACTCGGCCAGGGTGCCCAGCAGTGCCAGGCGCTGCCGCTGGGGTCCGTCGACCGCGAGGTTCCCCGTGTGCGTGCCGGTCACGAGCGTCTGCCAGTTCAGCGACGCGGTGTCGTCCTGTCCGGGCAGCGAGGGCAGCCCCAGGCGGGCGGTCTCCTCGACCTGCCCGGACAGGTGGGTGACATCGGTGGTCCGGAGCGCGGCCAGCAGCGCCTCAGGCGTCGTGCCGGCCAGGCCCGGTGTGCCGGCCGAGGCCGCCATCGGGACGGCGACAGCCACACCGATGACCGCGGCAGTCGCCAGGGGCGCCGTCCACGCGATGCCGCGTCGAAGCGAGCGGCGGGTCCTCGTCATGGGATCAGTGTCCTCCCGGCGGAGGGGTTTCGCGCCGGACACGGCCTCATCTGGTGACGCCGCTGGAACCGTCTGCCGCCGAGCCGCGGCCGGATCAGCGGATCCCCTCCCAGAGGGCCAGCCGGTCGGCGTCCGGCAACTGCTGGCTGCTGACGCCGTCGGTGCCGAACACCTGGGTGGTCCGGCTGTCCGGCTCGTACGGCGCCCAGCCCGGGTCGGCGTCGGTGATGAACCGGACCCAGGCCGCGTGCACCGTGTCGGCGAGGGACTGCGGGGCGTTGTCGCCCAGGATCGCGGCGGCATCCGGGGTGTCGAGGGTGTCGAAGACGAACGGGATCTCGACGACGTGCGCAGCTCCCATCAGGCCGCCCATGGCGGTCGACCGGTGGTCGAACCGGTACATCCAGGTGCGGCCGGCACCACTGCGGGCCTCGGCGACGCGCACCGCGGGCACGGTGAAGAACCAGTCGGTGACGACGGCCGCCAGCACGTCACCCGGGGACTCCCCCGCGGCGGCGTAGGTCGCGCGCGCGGCGGCCCCGTCGACGCCGTACGCCGAGGCCCCGGCGATCGCCGTCGGCTCGTCGATCAGGCCGATCACCCCGGGCGCCACCAGGAAGAGCCGGGACTCCTCCGCGTTGCTGCCGGTGAGCAGGGCGACGTCCGAGCCGGCCCCGGCGGCCAGCGACTCCAGCGGCGGCTGGGCGAGGACGGTGCCGTCGACGGTCGGCATGAACGGCAGCAGGCTCAGCGCCAGCTCGCCCCACTTCCCCGGGTCGGGTGCGATCTGCACCTCGTTGGTCAGCTTCTCGGCCGCCTCGTACACCCGCTCCGGCGGCTGCGCCGCAATGGCCGCCCGCGTCGGGGGGACCCCGAGCTGCTCGGCGAGCAACGCCGTCACCTTCGTCGCGGTCTCCGGCGACATCGTGTGCGCCGCCGCACCACTCTGGGTGATGGCCGCGCGGAACAGGCCGCGGCTCTGCGGCATCGACAGCAGCGTCGTCACGCTCATCGCCCCGGCGCTCTCCCCGCCGACGGTCACCTTTGCGGGGTCTCCCCCGAAGGCGGTGATGTTCTGCTGCACCCACTGCAGGGCAGCGATCTGGTCCAGCAGACCGATGTTGCTGGTGCCGTCCTCGGTGTGGAGGAACCCCTCGGCCTGCAGCCGGTAGTTGATGGTCACGCAGACCACGCCGTCCCGGGCGAACCCCGACCCGCGGTAGGCGCCGACCGCGCCCGAGCCGTTCATGAACGAGCCGCCGTGGATCCACACGAAGACCGGCAGCCCCGCGGCGGCCGGGTCCGGCGTCCAGACGTTGAGGTTCAGGCAGTCCTCGCCGGGGATCACCGGCTCGGGCAGCAGCGGCTGGTACTGCGGCGGGTAGTCGCCCTTGGGCACGGTCGGCCCGTAGGCGGTGGCGTCGCGCACACCGTCCCAGGCCGGCGCCGGAGCCGGCGGCTGCATCCGCAGATCCCCGAACGGCGGTGCCGCGTAGGGGATGCCGAGGTAGGCCGGGACACCGTGGTGGACGGTGCCGCGCACCAGTCCCTGGGCCGTGCGGACGTCGGGTGCGCCACTGGTCACGTCTGCTCCGATGCTGGGAGGTCGAGTGTGAGGCACGTTACCGCCGAGGTGGTCGGCACGATCGTCACCCGCCTCGGCTGTGGACGCCGGGTCTGGCCACCTCCGGCCGGGCGAACTACGTTGTCGCGCGCTGCCGTGTCACCTCGGCGGGCCGGCGTCCGTCTACCGAGCGGGTGCCGATCACGGTCACCACCGGAACAGAGGAGACCTGTCGTGCTCGGTCGGAAGGACTACCCCCAGGACGAGGTCGACCGCGGCCGCTCGGCCATCGAGCGGCAATTGGCCGCCTACGACGACCTCGCCACCGCCGTGCGGGACACGGCCGGCGCGGAGAAGGCGCAGTCGGCGCTGGCGGAGTTCGAGACGCGGCTCTTCGCCGCCCTCGTCCTGGCGCTCGACCGTCCCTTCGTCCACCGGCTCCGGGGGGTCACCGGCAAGGACTCCAACCCGCTCAACGAGGTGGAACTGATCTGTGACTCGTTGATGAACAACGACGGCGTGATGCGCGGCACCAACGTGATCAGGTACGTCCCCGAGCAGTCCGTCGTGGGGATCGCCGTCGGCGAGCAGATCCAGCTGACCGCGGCGGACTTCACCCGCCTGTCCACGGCGTTCTTCGCCGAACTGGAGCGCCGGTTCGTCCAGTCCTGAGCCCCCTCGGCCGGCCGTCAGGCGGAGCCCAGCTCGGCCAGCGCCGGGATGATGCGCTCGCCGAGGCGGCCGGCCCAAGCGACGGGGTCGGGCCCCCGCGGACTCACCTGCACGTGCTGGATGCCGAGCGCGGCGTAGGTCTCCATTGCGGCGAGGAATCCGTCCGGGTCGGCGAGAGGGTCGGCCCCGCCGATGATGGTCTTCTCGATGTCGGCGGGGTCGCGTCCCTCCGCCTCGCAGTGCCCGGCCAGCACGTCGAGCTTGCGACCGACCTCCTCGGGGGTCGTGGCGAACAGGTTGCAGGCGTCGGCGTACGCCGCGACGAGCCGGAGCGTCTTCTTCTCCCCGCTGCCCCCGATCAGGACCTTCGGCCGCGGCTGCTGCAGCGGCCGCGGGACGCAGATGGTCTCGGCCAGCCGGTAGTGCTTGCCCTGGTAGGGGCCGTCGTCGTCGCTCCACATCTGCAGGCACACCTGCAGGGCCTCCTCGAGCCGCTCGAAGCGCTCGGCCAGCGGCGGGAAGGGGACGCCGAGGCCCGCGTGCTCCCGCTCGTACCAGGCCGCTCCGATGCCCAGCATGGCGCGGCCGCCGGACAGCACGTCGAGGGTGGTGACGGTCTTGGCCAGCAGACCCGGGTGCCGGTAGGTGACGCCGGTGACGAGGAGGCCCAGGGTCATCCGTTGCGTCTGGCCGGCGAGGAAGCCGAGGGCGCTGTAGCCCTCGAGCATCGGGTCCTGCGCGGTGGCCAACTGCTCCATCTGGAACCAGTGGTCCATCAGGGTGAACCACGAGGCGCCGGCGTCCTCCGCGGCGCGGGCCGTGGCCGCCAGGGTCGGGGCCAGCGCCTCGGGGCCGCCGGGGAGCGTGAAGTTGGCGTAGTGGATGCCCAAGCGCATGTGCGGTCTCCTGACGGTGGGCGACCCGGTCGGCCCTCGGCGCGGGGGAGGTGACCGTCGCAGGCGGATGCTCTCACCGGCGCCCCCGCCCCGCCCTGTCCGGCCTACCGTGGCGTCATGACTGCCGACCGGCAGGACCGCCCCGAGGGCGCGCCGGTAGGACGGCGGGTCGTGCTCGGGCTGCTCGGGCTCGGCGCGCTGGGGATCGTGGGTGGCTCGACGCTGCAGAAGGGGCTGAGCGCCGTCCTGGAGCCCATCGAGACGCGTGACCCCACGGGGCTCGTGAGCCTGCTGCCGGCAGGCGGCACCTTCCGCTTCTACTCCGTCACCGGTGCCGTGGCGCAGCCGGACGCGGGCGACTACCGGTTGACCATGTCGGGTCTGGTGCAGCGGTCGGGGACGTACACGCTGGCCGACCTGCAGGCGATGCCGCAGACGGACCTGGTCCGCGACTTCCAGTGCGTCACCGGGTGGCGGGTGCCGCACGTGCCCTGGTCCGGCGTCCGGCTCGGGCACCTGCTCGATCTCGCCGGCCCGACCCGCGCGGCCGACGCGGTGCGGCTCACCTCCTTCGACGGGACGTACACCGAGAGCCTGACGCTGGAGCAGGCCCGGCGGGCCGACGTCCTGGTGGCGCTGCGGATGTCGGGTGGACCGGTGAGCCACGACCATGGCGGACCGGTGCGTCTCCACGTGGCGCCGATGTACGGCTACAAGAGCCTCAAGTGGCTGTCCGGCATCGAGCTGACGCAGGGCGTGCGGCCGGGCTACTGGGAGGGGTCGGGGTACTCGGTCGACGGCTGGGTCGGCTCCTCGAACGGGCGCGACGATGACCCGACCGGCTGAGCCCGCGGCGGTCGTGGAGCCGGAGCTGGCCCGCTTCGCCCGGCCGGTGCGCTGGGTGCACGGGCTGGTCGGCGCTCTGGTGCTCGTGTGCATCGTGACCGCGGCCGTGCTGTACAACGGCTCTCTGGCGGTCCTCGTCGGCCATCGTCACCTGGTCGAGCTGGTGCACGTCCGGTGCGGCTTCGCTCTCCCCGTGCCACTGCTCGCGGGCCTGGTGTCCCGCAGCTACCGCGCCGATCTGCGTCGGCTGAACCGCGTCACCCCGCGGGACTGGCAGTGGCTGCGCTCCCGGAGCCGGCGCGACGGACGCATCCCGGTCGGGAAGTTCAACGCCGGCCAGAAGCTCAACGGGGCACTCAGTGCTGGTGCCATCGCCGTCCTGCTGATGAGCGGGACCGTCATGTACTCCACCGGCTGGGCCCCGCTCCCCTGGCGGACCGGCGCGACGTTCGTGCACGACTGGTCCGCCCTCGCCGTGGGCCTGCTCGTGGTGGGGCATGTCCGCTTCGCGCTGGGCGACCCGGTCGCGATGCGCAGCCTGCGAACGGGCACCGTGCCACGGCGGTGGGCACAGCAGGAGCACGGCGCCTGGGCCGCCGAACACAGCGGCTCCCCCGCCGACGAGCCCCGGTCCGGACCCGGCTCGCCGGACTGAGAACCGGTCAGCCGCGCCGGAACGGCAGCCAGGCGGGAGGTGGCCGGTGGAAGCACGGACAGTCGCACAGGGCGCATACGGTGCCGCGACGGTAGTGCTCGTGCGCTCCCCGCTCATGGCCGCACCCGCAGACCTGACCGGCCGCGGACGGAGGCGCCGCCTCCCCGTCGGGGGGGCATCGGGGTCAGGCCCGGCCGTTCGAGCCCGACGTTCCGCGCGGACGCAACGACCAACCCGACATGGCTGCTCAGACGCTCCTGACGACCGGCTCAGGCCGATCGGGGCTCCCTTCCGTCGGCCAGTCCTGCCGGCACCGATGCCGCTCCCGTCGGATCGTGGGGCCCCGGCCGGACCGCGCCGAGCCGCTGACCCGCTCGACAAGCAGCGCACGGACCACCCGGCCGCCGTCACGCCAGGTGTCCAGGGCACTCCCGCCCGGGGCACGCGGGTGGTGGTGGCTGGGGACCTCCGTGATCCGCAGACCGGCCTTGGCTGCGCGGGCGCTGATGATCGTCTCGACCTCGAAGCCGTCACCCCAGAGCCTGTTCCCGCTGTCCGCCGGCTGCGGGTCGAGCGCGAGCCGGTCCAGTGAGTGCCGCCAGAACGCGTGGTAGCCGTGGCGCAGGTCGGTGTACGCGGTCCCGAACAGGACGTTGGCCAGCCGGGTGAGCCAGCGGTCCCCCCAGACCCCCTCCGGAGTCGCCCCGCCGGCGAACCGGCTGCCCGTCGCGACGTCGGCACCGGCGACCAGGGCAGCGACGAAGCGTGGGATCTCCCGGGGGTCAGCCGATCCGTCGGCGTCCAGCACGACGACGACCTCGCCCGTGGCCGCCGCGAAGCCGCAGGCGAGGGCGTTGCCCTTCCCCATGCGGTTCTGCCGCACGATCGTCACGTCGGCGCGCAGGGACCGGGCGACGTCGACGGTGCCGTCGACACTGTTGCCGTCCACGACGATCACCTCGTGCACGTCCTGCGGGAGGTGCGCCAGGACGTGGGGCAGGTTCCTCGCCTCGTTGAACGTCGGTATGACCACGCTGACCCGGGGCTTCCCCGGGCCGGCCGGGGCCGGCGCGGCGGTCATGGTGGGCGCGGGCTGCGGCGGCACCAGCGCCTCGGCCGCCCCCGGGGGGGCCTCCCACCCGCCGGGGCGGGATCTGTCGGAGGCCGGCGGCGACGACGGCGATTGCTGTGGGGCGGAGGGTCGGCTCGTCGGAGCGGTGACCGCTCGCTCGAGCTCGACGTCCTCGACCGAGATCGCGGTGGCAGGTGTAGGGGACATGACCAGGCCTTCCTGCCCGCTGGGCGGGCTGGACGTTCTGCAGTGTCGCTGGCTGGACGGTGTGCGGCATGGCTGCCTCGACGAGGCAGCGGAACCGGAGGTCACCGGTCGGTGCGGGCGCGGCCGGGGAGGCGGAGCTCCGCACGGCGACGGGCGCTGTGACGCGGTGACCATTCCGGCCCGGACGGGACGTGCGGCATCGTCTCCCCCGACCTCCCCCCGTGCGGGGCCGTGCCGGAGACGCGCCGCTCGACCGAGGAGCGGACGTCCCGGTTCAGTCGGGAGCGAAGCCGGGGTCCTCGGCGCCGCCGAGGACCCGGCCGGTGAACACGGTGTCCATCCGCGGCGGCGGAGCAGCCGGCTCGATGCCCTGGCTCGCGCCCAGCGTCATGACCGGCAGGTCCTCACGGTCGCCCCGGTTCTGCTCGTCGTTCGACGCACGTGCGCCTCCGCACGTGACCGACCCGGTGGGCGCAGGCGACGTCGGGGGCGGCAACGGGGGCTGCGAGCCCGGCGCGCGCACCGGCACCGGCGAGCTGTTCCCCTCGGAGAACGGCCCTCCCTCGGCACCGACCGACACGACCGTGCCGTGGCCGGCACGAGAGTCCTGCGCACTCGGCCCGAGGACGCTCCGCTGCGGGCGGACGGCGAGGAGTCCGGCGTCGGCCCCGTCCCGGAACTGCGCCACCGACTGCAGCGGGACGTCCACGAGGGGAGAACCGGGCACCGCCGTCGCCGGCACCGCGCACAGGTCGTCGGCGACGGCCGGCGTACTCACCGGTCCGGCTCCAGGGATGAGTGGGTCCGGCGCGAGCGGCGCCCCCTCCGACCGGACCGGGGACGGGCAGGCGGTCAGGACTGTGGTACCCCGGCTCTCCACCGACGCCGTCGTCGCAGCACGCAGGAGGGCGGGACACGGCGTGAGCCCGCCGTCGGCCGCAGCGCCGGGCGCCGAGCCGGCCCCGCAGGCGGGCGACGTCCCGACGACGGCCGGCGGGTCAGCGGTCGCCACGGTGAGTCCCTCGGCTGCCGTCGCCGCAAGGCCCGCCCGGTACGTGGCGGGCGTGGACGTCACCGCGCCGGACGCGGCGGCCGGACCGGAACAGACGGGAGGGACCGCGACCACCGGTGCGGGCGGTACGGCGAGCGGGGGCGGAGGCGCAGGCGCGGTGGGGGGCTCGGGCGCGGTGGAGGGCTCGGGCGCGGTGGAGGGCTCGTGCGCGGTGGAGGGTTCAGGCGCGCTGGAGGGTTCAGGCGCGCTGGAGGGCTCGGGCGCGGTGGAGGGCACAGTCGCCGGGTCATGCACCGTCGTCGGGGCCGGGTCCGGGTCGGTCACCGGCAGCGGTCCGGCCGCATCCTCCGGGTCGGTCACCGACAGCGGTCCGGCTGCATCCCCGGGACCCGGATCGGGCGCCGCCTCGGCCGCTACCGGCGACGCGTCCTGCTGTTCGGGCATGTCCGCGTCGGGTCCGCTGTCGCCGGTGGTCGGCGATGCCGCCGACTCCGCGTTCAGGGCAGCTGGGGGCTCCGCGGCCCTGGCGGCGCCCGCCACAGCGGCGAAGAGGACCCACAGGCCGATGAGGAGTGCGGCGGCGAGGACCGCCCGTCGGAGCCCGGCCCGGCGGAGGCGCGGCGTCCCGGTCGTCGGCCGGAGCGGCGCGACGGGCAGCCCCCGGACGTCGTGAGCAGGCCGGGGCGCGAGCCCCGTCGGCGACCGGTCGTCGCCGGCGAGGACACGAGCCCCCGCGATCCCTGCCACGACTCCCCCTCACGGTCCCGCTGTGGTGACCGACGGTGATAGGCCATCACCCAGAGGGGAGCCCCCGGTCCACAGAGGCCGAAGGGTGGGCGTGCCGTGGCTCCGGGTCAACCCCTCCAGGCCCGACTTCCGACACGAGCGGAGCATCGGCACCGGGAGTGAGCGGGCCTGCTCGGGGCGTCAGCGTCGACAGGCGTCCGCCCTTCTCGCGGGAGCGGTACGCCGCGGGTCCGGCGGTTCGTCCAGCCCTCCGCCCGCTCGGCTGTCCCGACGCGCAGCGGCGCGTGGAGGGGCCGTCCTGCACGACGGCGGAGACGCACTCCCGCTGCCTCAGCTCCGCGACCCATCGCCTCGGTCGATGACAGCCAGCGAAGACGCGTGATGAAACGAACGGCGCAGGGTGCCGACAACCTCCAGTGCCCCTCAACCGGGGCCGCTGTCGGGAAGTGCGAGGAGTTCTCGCGCGCAGGGAGCAACTCACCGTGGAAGCCGCACAGGGCGATGACGGCCGGTGCGGCCGGGCGTGTCGAGCTCTCCTGGCACAGCCAGCGAGATGACACAGGAGGACATCGACATGGGCATGAGCACGAGAGGGCGAGCACCAACGGGTCGACGCTGGTTCGGGGGGACCGGGGGCGGGCTGACCCTGCACGTGCGCCGCGCCGCGACGGTCGCGACCGCCGCGGCGCTGGCCGTGGGCCTTGCCGGCCCGGTGGCGGCGCAGGCGTCGACGGACGCCCCGGCCCGACCGGTCTCGGTGATCGTGCGGGAGCTTCCCGGGGCGGGGAACGCTCCCCAGCGGGCAGTGTCCGCCCTCGGGGGCACCGTGCAGGAGCCGCTCGGCATCATCGACGGCTTCACCGCCTCGGTGCCGGCCGACCGGCTGGGCGCGCTGCGCTCGGTACCCGGCGTCGATTCGGTCACCGAGAACGCCCCCGTCACGTTGCACGACGCGGGGCCCGCGGCCGTCCAGAACCAGACGGGATCGATGTACCGGATCACCCACGAGGTGACCGGCGCGACGTCGATGTGGGAACGCGGCATCGTCGGTCAAGGCGTCGACGTCGCCCTGATCGACTCCGGTGTCGTGCCCGTCGACGGACTCCGGACCCGGGACAAGGTCGTGAACGGCCCGGACCTCTCCTTCGAGGCTCAGGTCTGCGACGCCTCGGGCTGCCGCCCGGGCCCCGCGCAGAATCTGGACTCCTACGGGCACGGCACCCACATGGCCGGGATCATCGCCGGCCGCGATGACGCGGCGTCGCCGAAGACCTACCGCGACCCGGACACCTTCATCGGGATGGCCCCTGGCGCGCGGATCGTCAGCGTGAAGGTGGCCGACGCCAGCGGCGCGACCGACGTGTCGCAGGTGATCGCCGGGATCGACTGGGTGGTGCAGAACCGCAACAAGAACGGGCTGAACATCCGGGTGCTCAACCTGTCCTTCGGCACCGACGGCGTGCAGGACTACCAGCTCGACCCGCTCACCTACGCGGCCGAGGTGGCCTGGCACAGCGGGATCGTCGTGGTGGTCGCCGCGGGCAACGGCGGGTACGGCACACCGAAACTGAACAACCCGGCCTACGACCCCTACCTGATCGCGGTCGGCGGCGCGGACAGCCAGGGCACCTACGACGTCGCTGACGACGTCGTGCCCTCGTGGTCGAGCACCGGCGACGGCACTCGTAACCCCGACCTGGTGGCGCCGGGCAGTTCCGTGGTCAGCCTGCGCAGCCCCGGGTCCTACCTGGACTCCACGTACCCGGGCGCCCGGTCCGGTGACCGGTTCTTCCGCGGGAGCGGAACGTCGCAGGCGACGGCGGTCGTCTCCGGTGCCGCTGCGCTGCTGGTCTCACAGCGTCCGGGCATCACTCCCGACCAGGTGAAGGCGCTGCTCATGGGCACGGCCAAGCGGCTGCCGGTGGCCGACCCGATCGCCCAGGGCGACGGGATGCTCGACCTCCGGGCGGCCCGGGACGCCGCCACTCCGCGGGCGGCGGTCCAGGCGTGGCCGCGGGCCACCGGGCACGGTTCCCTCGAGGCCGCTCGTGGCTCGGGCAACCTCGAGTACGACGGCGCGCTGCTCCAGGGCGAGTACGACGTGCGGGGCCAGGTGTGGGACCCGGCCGTGTGGGCCCCCGCCGCCGCTGCCGGCACCACCTGGACCGGCGGGTCGATGAAGAAGGGCGCCTGGAACGGCGGCGCCTGGAACGGCTCCGACTGGTTCGTGACCGGCGCCGACAGTCAGGTGACCTGGTCGGGCCGCACCTGGGCCGGCCGCACCTGGGCGAGCCTGACCTGGGCGGGCCGCACGTGGGCGGGCCGCACCTGGGCCGGGGATTCTTGGACCGGCCGCACCTGGGCCGGCGTCACCTGGACGGGCCGCACGTGGGCCGGACGCACCTGGGCGGGCGTCGCCTGGTCCGGCGCGGACTGGAACTGATCACGTGACGACGACGATGACGGACACCTGCCCCGCGACCCGGCGGGGGTGGTCCTGGCTGACCACGACCCGGCGCATCGCGCTGCTCGTGGCGGCGATGTCGCTGGCCGCGGTGGCGGTGTTCGTCATCGTCGTCCGTGATGTGCCGGGACTCGACGCACCGATCGGCCTCCCCTGGTGGGTGTGGGTCGCGGCCTTCGCCGTCGGCGAGGTCCTCGTGGTGCACGTCCAGCTGAAGCGGGACTCGCACGGCTTCTCTCTCACCGACCTGGTGCTCGTCGCCGGGCTCTACCTCGCCCAACCGGCTGCGGTCGTCCTGACCCAGCTCGTCGGTGCCGGCCTGGTGCTCGTGCTGCACCAGCGCCAGACCGGCCTCAAGCTCGCGTTCAACCTCGCGCTGTACGGACTCACCGGCTCCCTGGCGGTGGTCGTGTTCACCGCGCTCGCCCGGGACACCGACTGGGACAGCCCGTGGCGCTGGACGGCCGCCCTGGTCACCGTCGCGGTCACCACGCTCGCCGCGGACCTCTGCCTGTTCGCCACGCTCAGCATCTCGGAGGGCTCGCTGCACGTCCGCGAGCTGCCGCACATGCTCGTGCTCTCCCTGCCGTTCGCCGTCGGGGTGGCGGCGATGGGACAGCTCGCCGCCTACCTCGCGCTGCAGAGCCCGGCTGCGCTGCTGCTGCTCGTCCTGCCGTCCGTGCTCCTGACCGCCGCCTACCGGGCCTACACCCGGGCCCGCGAACAGCAGAAGAACCTGCGGCTGCTGCACGAGATCACCTCGCTGCTCTACAACAGCGACAACGCGACGGCCGCCCTGTCCAACTTCCTCACCTCCGTGCGTGGTGCCTTCAAGGCCGAGGTCGCCGAGCTGGTCCTGCTCAGCGACGGCCAGGCCGCCGCCACTGTCAGCCGCAGCAGCGAGGGCCAGGAGCCGATCGCCCTGCTGCCGCTGGAGGACACCACCGAGCCCACCCAGGTCGTCCGGTGGGCCACCGCCAACGGTGTGCTGACCAGCCGGACCCGCACCACGCGCGGCTCCGAGCCGGACCACTACGCCGCCCGGCGTGGCTTCAAGGACGCCATGGTGGGGGTGCTGCGGACCGAGGACCGGGTGCACGGGCTGCTGCTCGTGGGCAGCCGGCTGGGGGACGTGGCCACGTTCACCGACAGCGACCTGACGCTGCTGGGGACCTTCGGCCGGCACGTCGCCACGTCCCTGGACCGGGGCCGCCTCCAGAATGACCTGCGGCAGGTCACCGAGCTCAAGGAGGAGCTGCGCCACCAGGCGATGCACGACGCCCTCACCGGGCTGCCCAACCGGACCCTCTTCCTCGACCGGACGCAGCACGCCGTCCACCTGGCCGGCCGCAACGGCCTCTGGCCTGCCGTGCTCTACATCGACCTCGACGGGTTCAAGCCCGTGAACGACACGTACGGTCACGAGGCGGGCGACGTGCTGCTACAGGCCTTCGCGCACCGGCTGCAGGACTGCCTCCGTACCGCGGACACCGCCGCCCGCCTGGGCGGCGACGAGTTCGCCGTGCTGCTGCACGGGCCGATCGACCGGCCCGGTGTCCAGCACGTGCTCGACCGCATCCGCACCCAACTGGACATGCCCGTCGACCTGGGCGCGGGACGGGTCTCCACCGTCGGCGCCAGCATCGGCGTGGCTTTCGCGGACGCCGCCACCGACGTCGACACGCTCGTCCGTCACGCCGACGTCGCCATGTACTCGGCCAAGCGTGGTGGCCGCGGCAGCTCCACCTTCTACGAGGAGGGCCTCGGCGAGGCCACCCCCGACCGGCCGGACCCGGTCGCCGAGCTGGCCGGCGCCCTGGACCGGGGCGAGTTCACCGTCGTCTACCAGCCCCTGGTGGACCTGCGCACCGGCCGCCCGATCGGGGCCGAGGCGCTGGTCCGCTGGCAGCACCCCACCGAGGGGCACCGCTCGCCGGACACCTTCATCCCCCTCGCCGAGGAGACCGGCCTCATCTGGGAGCTCGGGGCCTTCGTCCTGCGCGACGCCTGCCGGCAGGCTGCGCGCTGGGTCGGGGCCTCGAGCGATCCGATCCCGCTCATGGTCACGGTCAACCTCTCCGCGCGCCAGGTCATCGACCCGCGGATCGTCGACCAGGTCGGTGCGGCCCTGGCCGAGGCAGGGCTCGAGCCGGGCCGGCTGGTCCTGGAGATCACCGAGACCGTCCTGATGCAGGACCGGGACGCCGCGACCACCACCCTGTGGCGGCTCAAGGCGCTCGGCGTCCGCATCGCCATCGACGACTTCGGCACCGGCTACTCGTCGCTGGCCTACCTCTGTCGCTTCCCGCTCGACATGCTGAAGGTCGCCCGCGAGTTCGTCGACGGCCTCGGTCGGGACGCCACCGCCGACGTCGTCACCCGCGCCGTCGTGGAGATGGCCGGCGCGCTGGGGCTGCTCACGGTCGCCGAGGGGGTCGAGACCACGCACCAGCACGAGCACGTGGCCGAACTGGGCTGCGACCTCGCTCAGGGCTACCTGTTCTCCCGCCCTGTCGACGCGGAGACGGTCAGGGCCTTCATCGCCGACCAGGCCCTGCCCGAGCGCAGGCCCCCGGGGCAGAGCACCGTCACGGTCGGCGCCGAGACAGCCGTGCCGGCCGCGGAACTGACCCTGTCCTGACAGATGCCGCCCGGCCTCGTCGGGCGCAGGTTCGTGCTCTCAGTCGGTCCTGCGACCGCGGCACTGCGCGAGGTAGGCGGCGAGAAAGGCACGGCCCGCTGCGCCGCGCAGGGTCTCGTCGCGGCTGACGATGCCGAGTTCCCAGGGTGGCGCCCCGGCGATTCGTCGCGATGTCGATGCCGCTGAACATCTCGACATCGATGCACGCGCGTGGGCCGTAGGAGATGCCCATCCCCCGCTGCACCCATGGTGAGGACGGCGAGCCAGTCGTTGATCTCGAGCCCGACCCGCCGCTGCAGTCCCTCCTCCCCCATCAGTCGTCGAACAGTTCAACGGGCCCGCCACCCCCGGGACAGGTCGATGATCGGCTCGTCGATGATTTCCGCGGGTGTCAGGTCCCGAGTGCCCGCCAGCCGGTGGCCGGCGGGGCAGATGACCCACGAGCGGCGTGCTGACCAGCGGCTCGAAGCGGCAACGCGGAATTCGTGCGATGGGTCCGTGGGGTGATGGCGAAGTCGACCCGGCCCTCGGCCACCAGGTCGTTCATGTCCCGGGCGCCGACGGGGACCACGTGCACGTCCACGCCCGGATGCTCGTCCCGGAACCGGCGGATCGTCTCGACCACGTCGATGTTGCGCGGAACGGCCGCGACGGCGACACGGACCGAACCACGCAGCAGTCCCTTGACCCCCGCGACGGCGTCGCGTGCCCGGTCGGCCTCGGCAAGTGCCGCGCGGGCCGGCTCGAGGAACGCCCGGCCTGCGTCGGTCAGCTCGGCGCCGCGCCGGCCCCGGATGAACAGGTCCGTGCCCAACTCTCGTTCGAGCGCCAGTAGTGACGCCGACAGGCTCGACTGCACCATGAACACCCGGGTCGCGGCGGGTGAACGAGCCCTCCTCGTCGACGGCCAGGAAGTGCTCGATCTGCCTCGGTTCCACTGACTGGAGATCCCGTCAGCCGGGCCCGTCGGACAAAGAACCCTTTCTCGCCGGGTGCCATCGATCAATTCGATGGGTGAGCCCGGTCCGGCGGCGGGTCGGGCGTTTCTCCGGGCGAGGGCCGCCATTCCGTACCGGCGACATCACGCGTCACCGAGAAAGAAGACCAGCACGACGGAGGTGGGCACACCCATGGGCTGCGACGACCTCGACCCACGTTGTCGCAGGGCCCGGAATGGCGTACAGAATGCATCCCGATCCACTCCCGTCAGGTCGGCCGGATCTCGTGACGCATGGCCTTGTAGTCATCGATGCTTCAGTTGTTCAGGCGGGAGTGCAGGCGGCGGGTGGTGCACCGCGACCGCCCTGAGAGGTCAGCCCCCGGTCGACCGGGCCGACGCACACGGCGAACGGCGTGCACACCGCCATGACTGCCGTTGCAGTACTAGCCCTGTACGCGGATCCGGCGGCCGACCCGGTCCTGACGGACGTAGTTCTCCAAGCGCTGGATCAGCGGATCGGTGACCACGGTCCCCCGGCTGATCAGGAGGACGCCCTCCGACGTGAGCACGTCATCGAAGACCACCATGCCGGCTTCCAGCCGAAGCACATCGACCTCCCGCGGCGGCCCCTGCGCCTCGGGCGCATCGTGGCAGGCGGCCAGGGCTTCCAGTACCCGGGGATCGTAGGCGCCGGCGTCGGCCTGCAACGCGGTGATCGTGGCCTGCACCGATGGCCGCTGGGACATGCCCGCGTCGAAGTCGGCCGCCAGCCGCAGGATCCGCGCGGCCAGGGGCAGGTCCTCGCCGCGGGGCACCCCGGGGGCCGATCCACTCCCGTCGAAGCGGGCGCGGTGGAGTCCGATCGCCTGCGCCACGCCTTCCAGCCGAGGGATCGTGGCGACCAGGTCGCGGCTGATCCCGGGGACCCGGCCGGCCATCTCCGCCTCGTCCTCGTCCAGCGGCCGCCCGGCATCCAGCTTCGCCAGGACGTTCGGCGGCAGGGTCACCGAGCCGAGGTGGGACAGCATCGCCGTCACCTCGAGGTCCCACGGCTCCTCCACCTGCAGCACCCCGGCGAGCTCGGTGACGGTCCGGGTCACCCGCACCGCACGACCGAACGCTGCGGGTTGCGCGAGCGACAGCGTGGCCACCAACGCTTCGACCGTGCGGCGGAGGGTCGTGCCGAGCAGCTCCTTCTCGGCGGTCACGAGACGGTTGAGCTCGACCGCGCTCCCGATCTCCTCCAGGAGCACCTCGGGCGGGCACGGCTTCGTGAGGAAGCGGTAGATCTGCCCCTCGTTGACCGCGGTGATCGCGGCCTGCGTGTCGGCCTGACCGGTCAGGAGGATCCGCACGACGTTCGGGTAGAGCGAGCGGACGCGGGACAGGAAAGTCGCCCCATCCATCTGGGGCATGCGCATGTCGGAGACGACAACGGCAACCGACTCCGATTCCAGAAACTCGAGAGCCTTCGCACCGCTGTTGGCGGTGTGCACCGTGAATCTCTTGCGCAACTGGCGCCGCAGACCGTCCAGGATGGCCACCTCGTCGTCCACCAGGAGAATCGGCGTGGTGTCGGCCGCCGCCCGGGACGGCAGACCGTCAGAGAAGATCATCAGAACTCCTGGATTGCGCTTGTCGATGAGCCGGCGAAGTGCTGCCTCACTGTCCTTCGGCACGCGCCCGATCGGGCTCAAGCAGAGGAGGCTCCGGCTCTGTCGATGGCTCCCATCGAGAACGCGTGATCAATCGGACGGCACCCTGCGACGAGGTCTTCAGTGCTCGGACAGGGATCCGGATCGGCAATCGCCAGGAGTTCTCGTGCACAAGAATCATCGCGCCGTCGTCACTGCCGCGCCGGTCGTCGCGGCCACCTCGTGGGGGGGCCGCCGGTCGACCGACGGCGCGGTCAGCCGGCCGGCCGTGAGCGACCGCGTCGGCGAGGAGGCCGCCCGGGAAGGCGACGTCCGCGGCCGCGTCACGGACGCGGGTGACAAGCAGCTGCTCATGGCGGCCTACGTCGTGGGGATCGCTTCGGCCGGGCTCTTCCTGATTGCGCCCGCGGGCAGCGCCTGGCAGGTCGGCGCGTGTGCGCTGCTGCTCCTCACTGCCGGCCTCGTGGCGGCGCATGCCAGGACCTCGCCGAGACTTCGCCTGCTGAGCGCCCGCCTGGACGAGGCGGACGAGCGGCTCACCGTCCAGGATGCCGAGCTCGCCCGCTGTGCGGCCATCCTGTGCTCCACCGATGACTCGATCGTCACGATGTCGCTGGACGGCGTGATCACCGACTGGAATCCAGCGGCGGCGGAGCTGTACGGCTACACCCGGGCCGAGGCGCTGGGGCAGCCGGTCACGATCCTCGGTGCGGCGGACCCCGCGGACGTCCTGGCGACGCTGGGAGGAGTCGTGGCCGGTGCGCCGGCCTCGTTCGAGGCCCTGCAATTCCGCAAGGACGGCACCGCGGTACAGACCTCGGTGACCCTGGCCAGGATCTGCGACCGGGGCGGTGTGGTCAGCGGTGTGGTGGGGATCGTCCGTGACATCGGTGACCAGAAGACGCGCGACGCGGAGTTCCACCAGGAGTCCAAGCTGGAGTCGCTGGGTCGGCTGTCCGCCGGCCTGGCGCACGAGATCAACTCGCCGATCCAGTTCGTCGGGGACAACGCCCGCTTCCTCGAGGAGGCCTACGAGGAGCTCATCCGCGTGGTCGGGGTCTACCGGGGGTTGCTGGACACCTCGAGCCCGATCGGTTGGATGGAACGGCAGGAGCGGGTGCGCGAGGCCGAGTCCAGCATCGACTTCGACTACCTGCAGAAGGAGATCCCCAGCGCTGTCGAGCAGACCCTGGAAGGGATCGACCGGGTGTCGACGATCGTGCGGGCGATGAAGACCTTCAGCCATCCCGGTCACAAGGAGCAGGTGCCGGCCGACCTGAACGAGGCGGTGGCGGCCACCGTCACGGTGACCCGCCACCAGATCCATGACGTCGCCGACCTGAGCCTCCAGCTGGCCGACCTGCCGCCCGTTCGGTGCAACGTCGCCGACCTGAACCAGGTGTTCCTCAATCTGATCGTCAACGCTGCGGACGCGGTCGAGGAGACCGGGCAACGCGGCCTGATCACCGTCGCCACGGCAGTGGACGGCGAGGACGTCGTCGTCCGGATCAGTGACACCGGCGGCGGTATCCCGGACGACGTGCGCCCGAAGATCTTCGACCCGTTCTTCACCACCAAGGACGTCGGCCGCGGCAGTGGACAGGGACTCCCGCTGGCTCGTGGGGTCGTCCAGGAAGGCCACGGCGGCAGCCTCACCGTGGAGTCGGTCCTCGGGCTGGGCACCACCTTCGTGGTGCGCATCCCGATCGACGGCCTGGTGCAGGAGGACCCGGCCGGGGCTGATCTGTCGGGTTCGTCGCTGACCGCCGCGGGCGTCTCCTGACGTCCCCGTTCGGCTCCGGCACTCCCCTTCCGCCCTGGCCCACGCCAGGGCGGGAGGGGTCCCGACGCGTGCCGACGGGAGCGGCCGCCAGGGGGCACGGTGACGCCCGCGCGTCCGGACGCCGTGCACGATCGGCCGCCTCGATGGCCAGCATCGAGGACCCGTGGTCAACCAGACGGCGCGCCGTGTCGCCTCTCCAGAGGGGTGTGGCTGTCGGTCGATGACTTCGGCACCGGCTACTCGTCGCTGTCCTACCTCAAGCGGCTGCCGGTGCACGAGGTCAAGATCGACCGGAGCTTCGTCACCGGGCTCCGAGAGCAGGGCGAGGACGTCGCCATCGTCCGCGCGACCGTCCACCTCGGCCGGCACCCCGGGCTGGAGGTCGCCGCCGAAGGGGTCGAGGACCAGGCGACCTGGGACCTGCTGGACTCCATGGCTGCGACCTGGTGCAGGGCCGGCGCCTTGCCCGTCCGATGCCCACCGGCGAGCTCCTGCCGTGGCTCGCCGTCCGTGAGAGGGCCGCCACCCGGGCGGCCTGCGCGCCGTGTGACCCGGGGCCCGGGGTGCGCGGCCGTGACTGGCGAGGTGGCCCGCTGACGCGGAACTGAGCTCCGGGCCAACCATGAGGTCGAGAGACCCTCCACAGCCGCTGCCCGGGGTCGAGACTGGCGAGATGACCCGCCGCGTCCCCCGGACAGCGCTCGTCCTCGGCGCCGTGTTCGTCGTCGTCCTCGCCGGGCTGGTCGCCTGGATGACCTACTCCGGCGGTTCCGGCGCGACGGGAGCCGGCTTCCGCGCCGGCGCCGCGGGCTCAGCGGGGAGTGGATCCTCGGAGGGTCCGGGCGCCGCCCCCGCAGCCGAGCCGCCCGGCGTCCTTCCGCTGTCGGTGACCCTGCCCGTGCGGAACCCCGGCGTCACCGATGCCAACCTCAGCACGACCGTCTGTACGGGCACGAAGAAGTACCGCCCACCGGTGTCCTACACCGACATGATGAAGCAGATCGAGCTGGCCACGCCGGTCGGCTCGTTCGGGCAGATCACCGATCCGCGCAACGGACAGGTCCGCCAGGTGCCGGGCTACCGCGGCTACGCCGGTCTCGGACCGCCGGACGCCGACCGGGTCGAGCTCGACCACTTCCTGCCGCTGTCCGACGGCGGGGACGGCTACGACCCCACCAACCTCTGGCCCGAGATCGGCGGCACCGCCGACGCCCCGCTGACCGGGTACGACGGGCAACCGGCCAACAGCCGGGTCAAGGACCGGCTCGAGGACTACGTCTACCGCCAGCTCTGTCCGCACGGAGGCGCCCGGCAAGGGATGACCCTCGAGCAGGCCCAGGCGCTCTACGAACCCGACTGGTACGCCAGCTACGTCCGGCTCGGCCGGCCGGATTGACCGAAACGGCGACCCAGCCTGCTGGGACGTCCCTGTGCACGAACTGGGTCTCATCTCCGAGGTCAGCCCTTGGGCTGGACGGCCGGTGGCGGGGCGACGACCATCGGCAGCGGCAAACGCGCCATCGCGGCGCCTCCCGACCCTCGCCGCGTGGCGCACGCATCGAGGTCTGCGTGGTCATGGCACACGTCATCAGCACCAACAGCGCAAGGGCTGCCACGGGGAGCCTCCCGCCCGGCCGACGGCGGCTGCTCCGGGCGGCCCCACTGCGCCTCGCCGCTCCCGTCGGCGGAAAGAGCGCGCTTCCTCCCCGGTCCTCCGGGGGTGCGGGCCGCGCGAGGACCCGACCCGATCCGCGGGAGCACCGCTGGTGTCGGGACGCCGACGTCGACGCCGGGTCACTGTCGACCGCGCTGTCGCGGGAGCGGCACTGATGCTCGGGGTCGGGACCGTGCGTGCCCTGACCGGCCTGGGACCGGGACTGGTCGGCGCTTCGGCGCGGGCGTCGTGGGACCTGGCCGGCGGCACGGTGTCCGCCGTCGCGCGGGCCGGCCGGGCGATGGCAGCAGCACCGGCCGCGGTGGTCCGGGAGGCCACGGCGTTGCTGGACCGGGAACCGGCCCGTCGGGTGTGGTCTGCCGAGGGTCGGGCCCACCTGGAGGTCTGGGGACTGGAGGATCCGGTCGCCACGGCCGTGGCGACCGGGGTGCAGGACACCCTGAAGGCACTCAGCGGTGTGTCCTGGACCCGCGTGGACGTGGTGACCCGCCGGGCAGTGGTGCGGTTCGATCCGGCACAGCTGACCATCGAGGACCTCCTCGCCGCAGTCGAGAGCGGTGAACGGGCCGCCGGTGTCACCGACCGCGGATACCCCCACGACGATCCGAGCTCCCCGGCAGACGCCGCCCCGGTGGCGGCCCAGGCGTGGGCGCTGGCCGCGGACCTGGCTGGTCTGTCCACGGCAGTCGCCGGGCGGGTGGCACGACTGCCGTCGCTGCCGGGCAGCGCGGCCGCAGCAGTGGTGCTGGTGGACAACCAGCCCCGGCTCCGTCGGTTGGTGGAGATGCGGCTGGGCCCGTCGGCCACCGACCTGGTGATGGCCCTCTCGAACGCGGTCGCATGGGGCCTCACCCAGGGGGCACCCTCCCTGGTCGTCGACAGCGCACAGCGGGCACGGGGGCTGCTGGCCGCGCGAGCCCGGCGGGCGGCGTTCATCGCCCTCGAGGGCGAACTGTGGGACGAGGAACGGCCGGCCCGCCACGCGCTCCTGGACCGGACCGCGCGGCCGGTGCCGTTGCCGGCCGGACCGGTGGAGCGCTGGGCCGACCGGGCCGCGGCGGGGTCGTTGCTGGCCGCCGGTGGCCTCCTGGCCGCGACCGGCAGCCTGGGACTGGCCGGGCAGGCACTGCTCATCGGGGCGCCGAAAGCAGCCCGGGCCGCGCGGGAGGCGTTCGCCGACACCCTCACCGGCGGATTGTCCCGCCGGGGCCTGGTCGTCCTCGACCCGGCCGCGCTGCGGCGGCTGGACCGGGTGGACACAGTGCTGGTCGACACCGCCGTGCTGCACGATGACCGCCCGTTGGTCGTGTCGGCCCAGCCGACCGCGGACCGCTGGACTGCCGAGCACGTGTGGAGCACCAGCCAGCGGCTGCTGTCGGCCGAGACGCACCTGCCCGTCCCGCCGCCTCGAGGTCGGCAACGCCCGCTGGTGCGTCTCGTCCCGTCGCCCGACCAGGTCGACCGTGGGCTGTCCCGGCGTCTGCTGCTCGAGAACGGCACACCGGTGGGGAACGTCCTGGTGGGCACGGAGCTCGATCCCTATGCCGACGCGGTCGTGACCAGCGGGCAGTCCAGCGGGCTCCGGCTGGTCCTGACGCCCGACGCCGCCGCACCGGAGCTGGCCGGCCGGGCCGACGAGGTCCTCGACGGAGCCGGTCGACTCCTCGACGAGGTGCGGCGGCTCCAGGGCGACGGGCAGGTCGTAGCGCTGATCTCGGCCCAGGAGGATGCGTTGGCCGCGGCGGACGTGGGCATCGGCATCGTCCCGCCGCGGGGAAGGGTCCCGTGGGCGGCGGACCTCCTGTGTGGCCCGGGACTGGCCGACGTGCCGCGGCTGCTCGCCGCCATCCCGGCCGCCCGCGCGGTCAGCTCCCGCGGGGTCACCACAGCGACGGCCGCGACGTTCCTCGGCGGGTTGCTCACGGCGGTCGGCGGCCCCGGCCGCGGTTCCCGGGCTGTGCTGCCGGTCACCACTGCGGCAGCGGCGACCCAGCTGTTGGGCACCGCGGCCGCCCGCCGGATCTGTCGGCAGCCGGCACCCGAGCCCGTGCACCACACCCCCTGGCACGCCTTGGAGGTCGATGAGGTGCTGGCCCGGCTGCCGTTCCCGGCGCCCGGGACGGGCATGCCGCACGACACCGGCCTCGCGGGCAGGCTCGGACCCGGAGGCCGGGCCGTGGTGGCCCCGTTGGCGGCATTGGCGCGCAACGTCGCCGCGGAACTGGTCGACCCGCTGACCCCGGTGCTGGCCACCGGGGCGGCGGCCTCGGCGGTCATCGGATCGCCCACCGACGCCGTACTGGTCGGCGGGGTACTGGCTGCCAACGCGGTGATCAGCGGCGCTCAGCGACTACGCGCCGACCAGGCGCTGCGGACCCTCCTGTTCGACGAGCAGTTGCTCGCCCGCGTGGTCCTCCCCCCGCCCGCTCCCGACCCGGGCCAGGACGGAGCCGCCGGAGTCCGGGGTGGACGGGTCGACGCCACCGTCGGACCACCACGTCAGGTCCCCGCCGGTGCCTTGCGGCCGGGGCAGGTCATCGACCTGCAACCCGGGGACGTCGTGCCCGCTGACGCCCGGCTGCTGCGCCAGGACATGCTCGAGGTCGACGAGGCCGGCCTCACCGGCGAATCGGTGGCCATCCCCAAGCAGACGGAGGCAGCTCCCGGCGCCGAGCTGGCCGACCGGGCCTGCATGGTCTACGAGGGGACCACCGTGCTCACCGGCACAGGTCGGGCCGTGGTCGTCGCGGTCGGGGCGGCCACGGAGGCCGGCCGGGCGCTCGCCCTGGCCGGGCGCGCCGGTGCCCCGGTCGGGATGCAGGCCCGGCTGGAGGAGCTGACCCGCCGTGGACTGCCGGTCACCCTCCTCGGGGGTGCTGCAGTGACCGGCCTGGCGGTGCTGCGCGGTCAACCGTTGCCGCGAGCGATCGCCTCGGGCATCAGCGTCGCGGTGGCCGCGGTTCCGGAGGGCCTCCCGCTGGTCGCCACGGTCGCCCAGTTGGGCGCGGCCCGTCGACTGTCCACCCGCGGTGTGCTCGTCCGCTCAGCCCGCACCGTGGAGGCTCTGGGCCGGGTCGACACGGTGTGCTTCGACAAGACCGGCACGCTCACCGAAGGCAGGCTCCGGCTCGCCCGACTGGCCGGGCTGAGTGAGCAGTGGCCACCCGACTCCGCCCGGGGACGGCGGATACTCCGGGCCGCGGCCCAGGCCTGCCCGCGGGCGGACAACGGCCAACCTGCCGCGCATGCAACGGACCAGGCCATCCTCGACGCTGCCCAGCGCATCCTGGGAAGGCAGATGCACCAGGACTGGGTGGAGCTGTCCGAGCTGCCGTTCCAGTCCGAGCGCGGTTTCTCCGCGGCCCTGGGCCGCACCAGCGACCGGGTGCGTCTGGTGGTCAAGGGGGCCCCCGAGGTGCTCCTGCCGCGCTGCACCCACGAACGAGATGACAGCGGGAAGCGACCGCTGGACCGGCAGGGCCGCGACCGGGCGACCCAGATGGTCCACGATCTGGCGGCCCAGGGACTCCGCGTGCTGGCGGTAGCCCGCCGGAACGTCAGCGAGGCGATCGCCGACACCAGCCCTCAGCCGGGGGTTGCCGACCCCGAGGAGCTGACCGAGGACCTCACCTTGCTCGGCTTCGTCGCCCTGGCCGACATCGCCCGGCCGGAGGCCGCGCCGACCATCGCCGCCCTTCAGGACGCCGGACTGTCCACCGTCATGATCACCGGTGACCATCCGGTGACCGCCCACGCGATCGCCGCGAGCCTGGGGATCCCCGCCGCCCGGGTGGTCACCGGACCCGAGCTCGCCGGGCTGGACGACGCAGCCCGGACCGCACTGGTCAGCCGGGCCGGTGTGTTCGCCCGGGTCTCCCCGGAGCAGAAGCTGCGGATCATCGCCGCGTTGCAACACGCCGGTCGGGCCGTGGCGATGACCGGTGACGGCGCCAACGACGCCGCTGCGATCCGCCTGGCAGACGTCGGCATCGGGATGGCTGCGCACGGCTCGACGTCCGCACGCACCGCCGCGGACCTGGTGTTCACCACACCGGATGTCAGCCTGTTGCTGGACGCACTCGTCGAAGGCCGCGCGATGTGGGGTCGGGTCCGTGATGCCGTGGCGATCCTGCTCGGGGGGAACGCCGGCGAGGTCGGGTTCACGATTGCCGGGACCGCGCTGGCCGGACAGGCCCCGATCGGGACCCGCCAGTTCCTGCTTGTCAACATGCTCACCGACCTGTTGCCCTCGATGGCCATCGCGCTGGCTCCCACCCCGAACGGGCCGGCCGAGCGCCACGACGTACTCGCCGGTGGGGTGCCCTCCCTGGGCGCGCCGTTGATGCGCGACATCGCCGTCCGGGGGGTGGCCACCGGCGCAGGGGCGCTGGTCGCCTGGCAGATCGGTCGGGTGACCGGGACCCGCCGCCGAGCCAGCACCATGGCGCTGGCCGCGCTCGTCGGCACCCAGCTGGGTCAGACCCTGCTCGTCGGCGGCCGCAACCCGGTGGTGCTGGCCACCGGGATCGGATCCACCGCGGTGCTGGCTGCGATCGTCCAGACACCGGGCGTGAGCCAGTTCTTCGGCTGCACCCCGATGGGCCCGTTCGCCTGGCTCACCGTCGCCGGCTGCGCCGCGGGCACCACCGTCCTGGCCGCAGTGACCGGTCGCCTGCTACCCGCTGCCGAGCATCACGGGACGAAGGAACCGGACATCAAGGAGCCCCGATGACCACCGCCGCCTCCCCCACGGCTGTCACCCCGGGGCGTCCGGCCCCCCAGCGCCGGCGCAAGCCAGGCGGCCCCCACCAGCGCGCCGCGCAACGCGCCGTCGAGGCCAACGCCACGCACCTGGGCTTCCACCTCGGCGATACCGCCATCGAGATCACCCTTCCGCCGCCGGACAAGCTTGCCTTCTACGCCGGCCTGGTCGCAGCTGCGGCCCTCGGCGTCGTCGACTGGCCGATCGCCCTGGTCACCGGCCTGGGCCACCTGCTGTCCGACGACCAGCACAACCGCAGCCTGCACGCACTCGGCGAAGCACTCGACGCCGTCTGAGGCCAGCCGGTCGCGGTGGACATACCCGCCCTCCCGCACCGACCGTCCGCCCACCCCAGGAGGAACCATGTCCGACCTGCCGAACGGGACGAGCTCCGGACAGGAGTTGCCGCACCCTCACCCGGGCACGGCGACGAAGGACCGGAACACGACCGAACAACTGACGGACGCGCTCACCACGCCGCTGGTGGTGGCGCAGCGCGTGCTCCCGGACAGCCCCGTCCCGGTCGTACTGGGTGCCGGCGCCCTGGCGCTGATCGGCCTCATCGAGTGGCCCGTTGCTGCCGCGATCGGGCTGGGGTACGTCGCCCTGCGTCGTTGGCATCCCGCGCAGTGACGAGCGACACGCACGGCCCCGTCACCGGCGCATGACCTCAGGCCGGCCTGCGCACCGCGACGCGCCTCACGGCCGCCATCACCAGAGCGAGCAGCGCGGCGCCCAGCGCCTCGGTCAGAACCGCGAGCAGGAGCTCGGACATCTCATTTCCTCCACATGATCCCGACGGGATGATCCCGACGAGAAACCCATGGTCGAGCTCGCCGGCGTCAGGAAGCTGCACACCGCGTGGCCCGTCGGTGAACGACTGGCCACCGTTGACGGTCGACCATGACCTGGGCGGCAGAAATCCTCCCGCACTCCTGGTGGTCCCCCCGGTGATCGGAGGACCATGGGGCCAGTGGGCCCGGCGGGATCACGCGGCGGGATCCACTCGTCCACGGAGGTCCGGATGCCCCGTTCCACCAGGCGCACCCCGACGGACAGGCCCGGCGGCAGTGACCCGCACGTCGAGCCGCACGGCGACGAGCCCATCGTGCGGGACGAGCCCGCCGGCGCCGGGCCGCGGTCGCGCCAGCAGGACGAGCGCACGACCATGACCCTGCGGCTGCCGTTCATGACGCTGTCGGTCAGCCGGCCGCCCCAGGATCCGGCTCCGGGTGCCGGGGAGCCGGCCCACCGAGGAATGCCCGGGACCGCTGGGGCCCAGGCCGGCAGGCCGGGCAGCGGCGAGCAGCTGCTGTTCTACGCAGGAGTCGCTGCACTGGGTGCCGCCGGTGTCCTCGAGTGGCCGGTCGCAGCGGCCATCGCCGCGGGCACCTACATCGCCACCAAGACCCGCCCGACACCGCCGGCGGCGACCGGAGCTACCGGGCACACCCGGTCCGGGGTCGCTGCACCGACGGAGGTCGCCGGCGCCCGGGGCGAGGTGAGCACGCCCTCGGACGCCTGACCCCGCGCGTCCCCGCCGTCTGCGGTCCCGCAGGCGCCAGGAATGCGTTTCGACCCTGCCCAGGGGACGTCCACGGGAGGACAATCCACGGATGGCCCTACACGGAATGCTCACCCACTCCACGGTCGCGAACGCCGTCGGAACAGCTCAGGAGATCGAGGCCCGCGGGTTCCTCCGAGGCGTCGGGAAACTCATCTTGATCATCATCGTGGTCCTGGTGATCCTCGGCGTCGTCCTGGGAGTGTCGCTGTCGAGGTTCGTCAACCGTCGGCGGTGACGGCCGACGGAGAGCCTCCGTCGTAGTGCGCCGTCCACATCACGTCGCCCATCCAGCCCGGTGGTGGGCGATCGACGGTTGATCGCCGCCGGCCGCGTCCGCGACCTCGACGTCGACCTCGACCGAGGGGGGTCATGATGACCCAGACCGCCGACGCGCGGCTGACCTGGTCTCGCGAACTGCTCGAGGAGATCGGCCCGGTCTGGCATCACCTCACACTCCCCCTGCACGTGCCCGCTCGCGTCGCCGCCCTGCTGCACCGGGAGACGTTGAGATTCGTGGACAGCAGGATCGACGTCGACAGGAACCTGATCGCGCACGGCCAGGTCATCGTCTGGACGGACCGTCACGTCGCGGCCATCCACCTGAGCAAGGTGGGCCTCGACGATCCCACCGACTCGCGGTCCCCCGCGGAGAAATATGAGTACGCGGACGTGACGGTCACCGTGCTCCCCCGGAGCGCCCTCCGGAAGGTGGTGATCGAGGGCCCCGGCCCCTCCGTGCGGGAAGTGTCGATCAACAGCGGCTCGGTCTGGCACGGTACGCCGGGGGGCGGGGGCTGGTCATGGCCCCCGCTCGGTCAGCTCTCCCTGTACTACAAGGGGCTGGATGGTCGGTTGCTGGTGCCGGCCAACGGGCGAGCGTCGGCCGGGTTCGACGCCCTCGTGGACGAACTGATGTCAGATCTGCCGTCGTAGACCGCACCGCGGCCGATGACGCCGTCAACGCCCGGCCCAGATCGGTCGGCGCGGCCAGGCCCATGGGCAGCACAGGAGAGGACCTAGGGACCTACCACACAGTGCCAGCCGCCCTGTCATAGCGGTCGCGAAGAGGATCGGATGGCCATGGTGCTCAAACAGTCATGCACCTCGGCCCCGCACCTCGAGGGCACCATGACAGCGAATCCTGTCGCCCCGTCCACCCACACCCGAATCCGAGCCTCCGGCGGACTGTCGGCCGGACTGCTCCTCCTGCGGGTGGCTGTGGGCTGCGTACTGCTCGAGCACGGCCTGCCCAAGCTTGCCCATCCGTCTGCCTTCATCGACACGGTCGGCCGCCTCGGGGTGCCCCTGCACCACGTGGCCGGCTGGCTGGAGATCCTCGGCGAGCTCGGCCTCGGCTGCCTGGTTCTGGTGGGGCTGCTCACGCGGGTCGCCGGCGTCCTCGTGGCCATCATGATGGGGCTGGTCTGGGGTGTGGTCCACCTGCCCCACGGCTGGTCCCCGAGCGGGGGCTTCGGCGGGGAGACAGCCCTGTTGCTCGCCGTCCTGGGGCTCGTCCTGGCCCTGACCGGGGCCGGCGCCTGGTCCCTGGACGGGGTCCTCGCCAGCCGCCGGCGGAGTGCCGGCGACGGCGACAGTCGGTGACCCTGGTCCGGTCGCGGGGCCGGACCCGATCCAGGGGGCGTCGCCGGAGCCCCGCTGTCACCGACAGCGTCCCTCAGGACACCTGGATGGTGCGTTGCATGCCCCGTTCGCGGTGGCCGTCGATGCTGCAGTAGAAGACGTACGTGCCGCGCTGCAGCGTCACCGACAGAGACGCGGAGCCGCCCGGCGGGATGGTGGGGGAGGTCGCCACGTCCCGGCCGTTCTGCGACACCACGAGGTCGTGCGTGGCGGCGCCGGTGTTCCGGATGGCGAACGTGTAGCTGCCCGCTGCCAGTGTCTGGGGCATGGTGATGGAGAACTCGGTCTCGGTGACGCTGACCTGCGTGGCCGCGGGAGCCACTCCGTCGGCGGTTGCGGCGTGGGCACCTCCCGAGCAGGCCGCGAGGGCCCCGAGGGACACCGCCAGGAGCAGCGCGCCGAGGCCGCGACGCAGGGACGGGCGAAGAACGCCGGTGAGGACGGACATTGCCATCTCCTTGAAGGCTGCTGCCGCCGGCCCGCCCGGACGGCGGGCAACAGGGCTGACGACGATGGTCCTGCGTTGTCACACCTGGCGGAAGGCCCTCGGGCACAGCGCGGATCGGTCATTCGGTCGCCGCACGACGTCGGCGGCTACCTGCGTGCGTAGTGCTCGATGTCCTCGGCGAACTCGCTCAGCATGCTCGGTGTCAGCGTCGGGCGGACGTCGGCGATGGCTGCCAGGAAATCCTGCGTCGAGGCACGGCACCGGTGTCCGGCGTCCATCGTGTGCTCGAACGTCTGCTGCGCAACGGTACGGGCGGTGTGCTCCACGTCGGCGGGTGTGAAGCCGTCAGTGGCCTGCACCAGTACGTCGACGTCGACGCCGTCATCGATGAGATAGCGCTGCCAGAGAGCATGCCGGGCGGCGGCGTCGGGGGTGCCGATGGGCAGGACATAGTCGAACCGGCCGTGTCGGAGAAATGCGGCGTCGAGGACCCGCACCGAATTGGTGGCGCAGACGAGCAGCCGGCCCGGCCGTTCGCGGAAGGTCACCAGCGACTTGAGAAGCTCGTTGACCACGGCGACGGAGGCTGTGCCCGGGCGGCGGGCCGCAGCGATCTCCTCCACCTCGTCGATGAAGACCAGCACGTGCTCGAGCCCGTCGATACGACCGAACACCTCGTTCAGACCGCTGGCCAATCCGGCTTCGGACGTTGCCAGCCTCGATGGGAAGAGCTCGACGAACGGCCAGCCGAGGCGACCCGCGGTAGCGCGAGCGAAGGTCGTCTTGCCCGTGCCCGGCGGCCCGAAGAGCACCACTGCGCTGGGCGGTCGCACGCCGTGTTCGGCCGCCACCTCAGGATGCGAGAGCGGCAGCACGACGCGGCGTTCGATGAGGGTCTTCTCGGTGGTCATCCCAGCGATGCGATCCCACAGCCCGGCAGGGGGGACCGCCCCGCCCAGCGAGATGAGCACAGTCGCCGACCGCGGCGACACGGTCTCGGTCTTCTCGTAGTAGGTCAGACCGGCGCGCGGTCGGAACCCGGAGTTCGCGAACGCCACGCTGCCTGTCTCACCTCCGGGCAGCAGTGCGCTGATACGCGAGACACCCGCGCTGAGCAACCGGCGCCCGAGCTCGGAGAGCAATGCACTGCCGAGTCCCTTGCCTCGCCACTGCGGCGACAAGGCAAAACGCACCACCCAAGCTCGATCAACGTCGACCCGGCTCACGGCGACGCCGACCAACTCGCCCGCGGCGAGCGCCACGATGGCCGGGCAACGGCCCAGGCATTCGATCACGTCCGCGAGGTTGAACACCGGGGCCTGGTCGGTCGTTCTCGACTCGGCGTCGAGCCGGACGATGGCCTCGAGATCAGCCGACTCGAAATCGCGGAGGTGCCAGGTCACGCTCACGGTGCCTCCTGCAGGTGTCCGGGACATGGTCCCTCGCACGTCCCCGAACCGCACGCAGCGCGCACGCCGAGTCCCGTGGTCGGGACCTGGCGCGGCTGCCCACCGGCGAACCGGCATGGACGGCTGTTCGTCGCCGGGCGCCACCGCGCGCGGACAGGGGCGCTGTGGACTTGGCGGGGTCTGCGCTTACATGCATGCATGACTGCTTGCTGACGGGGTATCCGCAGCGGGCGGATTCCTCCGCACCCTTCTCAGGAGGTCGTCATGATCTTGCTGATCGTCGCCGCTGTCTTCTTCGTCCTGTGGCTACTGGGCTTCTTGGCCTTCCACGTCACGGTCTTCGCCATCCACCTGCTGCTGATCGCAGCGGTCATCGCTCTGGTCGCCCACTTCGTCGGGGGTCGGCGATCCGGGCGAACTCGAGTCTGAACCCCTCGCCGTGGACGCCCGGGAACGTTTCTCTGCCCGGGCGTCCACGGCCTGGCGCCGGCCGACACGCCGGCATGCATGCACCCGGAGTCAGGGCGGCACCCGATCGGTGAGGAGGCACAGGCGCATGACCGCCCGCGAGCCGACCTCCCAGGCGGACGTCGACACGATCGCGATGCTCTCGACCCGCGTACAGCCCGAACTACGCAAGCGTCTCAAGCGCTATTCCGTCGAGTCGGGCAAGTCCATGCAGGAGATCGTCGAAACTGCGATCACGCGCTACCTGGATGCCGAGGAACGAGCCTGACCCGGCACTCCGAGGCGCGCTCATGACCCACGGAGCTCCCGGCGGCACTGGCCGGAAGAGCACCTGCGCGGAGCACCTGCGGGAGCACTCCGAGCTCGCAGTGACACTCCCCCACCGGTTCAGGTCTGCTCACCCGACGACGTCAGGCGCCTCGCCTGGTTGCGCGGCGGACCGACCGTGAGGAGACTGCGGTCCATCCCGACCGGCGCACTGGCGGAAGTGGGTGGGCCGACATGGCCCTGGGCAACCTGAGTGAGCTCGACACGTTCAAGGTGTCGCCCTTCCCCACCGGCTACCCGACGAACGCCCGCACCTTCTACAGCCCGGTCGACGACATCCACAAGGCCCTGGTCGCACTGCTGCGGTCCGCGACGCGCAGTGTCGTGGTGAGCATGTACGGCTACGACGACACCGAGCTGAACAAGGTGCTGCGCGACAAGCTGACCAACGAGCACATCTTCGTGCAGCTGACGCTGGACAGCAGCCAGGCCGCCGGCCGGGCCGAGAAACCACTACTCGCCGAGTGGCTCAACGATGGCCCTGGCAACAGCATCGCGATCGGGCGCAGCGAGAAGGGCGCGATCATGCACCTGAAGCTGGCCCTCGTGGACGGGCTCGACCTGATCACCGGCAGCACCAACTGGTCGACAGGTGGCGAGACCAAGCAGGACAACCAGCTGACAGTCATCCGGGACCCACTCGTGGCCGCCGAGGCCAGGGCCCGAGTGGACATCATCCACGACTCGATGCTCAAGCAGATGGCCGCCGCGCGCTGAACTGCGCGGTTCGGCTGCGCCTGGCCGACGTCACCTCCCCTGTGGGACGCCCCAGCTCCTTCCGTGTGGTTCGTCCTCAGCGTCGCAGGACAGGTCACGCTCGAGGTTCCGGTGGCCACGTCCAGCCCACCGTGGGGTGAGTCCGGCCGCGGGTGGCCGGTGGCACGCGTCCACGTGTCCACGTGTCCACCGGGGACAGTGCTTGATTGGCCTCCTCGTTGCGAGCAGGCTGGGACACCGGTAGGCGTCTGGTGAGGCGGCGGCGGAGCTGCTGCCGGGGCGGAGGTCCTGACGACTGTCGGCCTGAGCGAGTGGATCGCCGGGGAGCAGGCCGCGCTGCGCCGGGTGGCGACGCTGGTGGCCCGGGCGGCGCCGCCGGCGGCGGTGTTCGCTGCGGTCACCGCGGAGGTCGGGCGGGTGCTGTCTGCCGACGTCACGCTCATGAGCCGGTACGACCCGGACGGCGTGGCCACGGTCGTCGGCGCGTGGAGCAGCACCGGCGCCGCCGCGCCGACCCCCATCGGCAGCCGATTCGAGCTCGGCGGGAGGAACGTGCACACGCTGGTGCGCGAGACCCGCCGGCCGGCGCGCGTGGTGCGCGCCGACGCCTCGGGCGCCGCCGCCGAGGTCTTCCGCCTGTTGGGTATCCGCTCGTGTGTCGGCGTGCCGATCAGCGTCGAGGGCCGGCTGTGGGGCGTGATGAGCGTGGTGTCCACCCGCGACGAGCCGCTGCCGGCGGACACGGAGGTTCAGCTGGCGGGCTTCACGGAGCTGGTCGCCACCGCGATCGCCAACGCGCAGGCGCGGGTGGAGCTGCGCGGGTTCGCCGAGGAGCAGGCCGCGCTGCGGAGGGTGGCGACACTGGTCGCTCGGGCGGCCCCGGCGGAGGAGGTGTTCGCCGCGGTCGCCGCGGAGATCGGGCAGGTGGTCTCCGCCGACATGACAGTCCTGGCCCGGTACGACCAGGACGGCGCAGAGACGACCGTCGGCGTGTGGAGCAGCACCGGCGCCTTGCCCGTCCCCACCGGCACGCGGGTACGCCTCGGCGGGCGGAACGTGGTGTCGCTGGTGTTCGAGACTGGCCGGCCGGCGAGAATCGACGACTACGCCGAGGTCTCGGGCTCGGTCGGTGACATCGCCCGCGGCGTGGGCATCCGGGCGTCGGTCGGCGTGCCGATCAGCGTCGAGGGCCGGCCGTGGGGCGTCGTGATCGCGGCCTCCGGAGGCGCGCTGCTGCCGGCGGAGACCGAGTCGCGGCTGGCCGGCTTCACCGAGCTGGTCGCCACCGCGATCGCCAACGCGCAGGCGCGCATGGAGCTGCGGGGCTACGCCGACGAGCAGGCGGCGCTGCGGCGGGTGGCGACACTGGTTGCCCGGGCGGCGCCGCCGGAGGAGGTGTTCGCCGCGGTCACCGCCGAGGTCGGGCGGCTGCTGTCGGTCGACCTGGCGCTCCTGAACCGCTACGACCCGGATGGCACGGCCACGGCCGTTGCCCCGTGGAGCAGCACCGACGACGCCGTGCCGTTCCCTGTCGGCACCCGGTGGTGCCTCGGCGGACGGAACGTGACCACCCTGGTGTTCGAGACGGGCCGGGCAGCGCGGATCGACGACTACGCCGACGCGACGGGCTCGGCCGCCGACCTCACCCGCGAGCAGGGCATCCGCTCGATCGTCGGCGCGCCGATCAGCGTCGAGGGCCGGCTGTGGGGCTTCATGAGCGTGCTGTCCACGCGGGAGGAGCCGCTGCCGGCGGGCAGCGAGGCCCGACTGGCCGGTTTCACCGGGCTGGTCGCGACTGCGATCGCCAATGCCGAGACCCAGTCCGCGCTGACCCAGTCGCGGGCGCGGATCGTGGCCACCGCCGACACCACCCGCCGCCGCATCGAGCGGGATCTGCACGACGGCGCCCAGCAACGCCTGGTCTCCCTCGCGATGCAGCTGCGCGCGGCCCAGGCGGTGCTGCCGCCCGAGGCCGGCGAGCTGGCGGCCCGGCTGGACCCGGTGGCCGCCGGGCTGACCGGCGTCCTCGACGAGCTGCGCGAGATCGCTCGCGGAATTCACCCGGCGGTCCTCGCCGAGGGCGGACTGCGCCCGGCGCTCAAGGGGCTGGCCCGGCGCTCCGCCGTCCCCGTCCGCCTCGACGTCAGC
The DNA here is from genome assembly GCA_025965775.1 of Modestobacter sp. GTDB lineage: Bacteria > Actinomycetota > Actinomycetes > Mycobacteriales > Geodermatophilaceae > Modestobacter. Next base: position 44,432 of record JAOPWG010000163.1, read on the forward strand.
GTCGACGGGCGGCTCCCCGAGCCGATCGAGCTCGCCGCCTACTACGTCGTCTGCGAGGCACTCACCAATACCGCCAAGCACGCCGCCGCCACCGTCATCGACGTCCAGGTCGCCGCCGACGCCGGGGTGTTGCGGGTCTGCGTCCGCGACGACGGCCGCGGCGGGGCCGACCTCACCCGCGGCACCGGCCTCGTCGGCCTCACCGACCGCGTCGAGGCCCTCGGCGGCCACCTCTCGCTGCAGAGCCCACCCGGTGCGGGAACCACCATGCAGATGGCACTACCCCTCACCCCTCGCAGCGGGCCGGGGTAGCCCGCCGGACCACTCGATGGATGCTGGACCCGAAAAGCCGGCTTCCCGGGTCGGTCCGGCTCTGACGTCCCCACCGACCCGGGAACGCAACGGCGCTCGGACGCTCACTCCGGCCAGGCGGAGTGCTCGATGACGTCCACGAAGTTGGCCCGCTGACAGCCGGGGACGAAACGTTCGAGGACATCCGCCTTGACGTTGCCGAACGTGGTCTCCGGCTTGGGAGCGATGCCTTCGGTGAACGCCCGCAGGATGTGGCGCTTGAAGTCCGGGCGCGGGTGCAGGGCGGTGATCTCGGCGCGGTCGGCGTCGCTGATGTCGTCGTACCCGATGCCGAGCACGTCGTACTCCACACCGGCGGTGACCAGGGCGACCTCGGGTTCCATGAACTCCGGGACACCGGGCGTGGTGTGCAGGGCGATCGCCGTCCACACCCGGCGGATGCTGTCCTCGGGCACGCCGTGTCCCTGCAGGAAACGGCGGGCCTCGTCGGCGCTGTCCACCTCGAAGCGCCGCCCACTGCCACGGAACTGCTCGTTCAGGCCCAGGTCGTGGAACATCGCCCCGATGTAGAGCAGCTCCGGGTCGAAGCTCAGCCCGCGGTTGCGGCCCTGCAGGCTGCCGAACCAGAAGACCCGGCGGGAGTGGTGGTACACCAGATCGGTGGTGGCAGTACGCACCAGGTCGGTGGCATCGCGTGCCAGCTTGGTGTCGGGGACGGTGACCCCGACTGCGGTCTGTCCGTTCGTGGCCATCGGCAACTCCTCGCGTCGGCTGAAGCCCTGAGCGGACTCTTGCTCGATCCCGTCCGGAGCCGCTGACGGCTTCGGGGCCAGCACCCAGGGCCACTACCCGGAAGCCGGGAGCCGGGAGCCGGGAGCGCGCGGACCCGCCTGCCGCAGGGCCCGCGGCAGGCGCCGGTCGGCCACCGCCCCGGCCACATGGGGCATCGGCAGACACATCGTCCGAACGTGGCTCGTTCCGGCTGGCGGGTAGGGCGCGACGCCAGTCGGCCGGAAGCAGGGATGGCTGCTGGCCCTGACGACGCACCCCGTGGTCCACGCGATTCTGGACACAACACGGGCCGACACGCCATCACCCGCAGGCAACGGCACTCGTCGCGACCTCGTAGCCGTCCGATCTCTCGGCATCGACGCGGCAGTCATCGGTGCACGAGCGTCACCACGACTTCGAGTGACTGTCAACGACTCCCCGCCGCACGCTCCGCGCGAGCGTCCGTCGCGGGCGGGATCACCAAGGCACGACCACGGGATCGGAGGGAGTACATGGGCGTCGTCCTGTGTGTTGTGCTCGCCTTGATTGCCCTCAGCGCGGGCTACCGGTTCGTCAGGGGGCGCCGGCGGCACCGTCGCGCGGCGAGCGACTCACTGAGACGGGTATTCCGTCCGCGGGAACTTCGACAGCTCAACAGGCACCTCGAACGCATCGCCGTGGATGAACTGCGCCGGCTCGAGGTACGTGCCGTGCGCTATGTCGCCGGTGATGTCGGATACGTGGTGGTGGTCTCGGGGTCGCGCCACGGCATCGGCCTGGGGCTGTCCGACGGTCACCGGCTGGAGCTGGGCGGCGTCAGCCGCTCCACGCTGAAGCTGCTCGAGAAAGGCGCAACTGAGGAGGAACTGCGCCCCGCGCGGGTCAGACGCTACGGCTTCTTCTCCTACGGTCTGCTGCTTCGTGGCAAAGCCGGTGCCGAGATGGAGATTTTCGCGGACCGGGTCACCCTTGCACTGTGAGATCTCGCCATCATTCCGAGCGCAGGCGAGTTGCTTCGGGACGGCGACCGCGGTCACCGTGATGGGCCAGTCGGGCTCTCCTCACGAGTGGCCGCCGACCAGCGCGGCCACGCCGACGGATGCCCACCCGTGCCTCCGCCGTCCGGTGCAGCCGAGCCGTACCACTGGCAAGGAGGACTGACATGGCAGTGCTTGATGCCCTCGGCCACGCGCTCCAGGTCGCGGGGTCCATGACGTGGGAGATCACCTGGGCGCTCGTCCTGGGCTTCGCCCTGTCGGCCATGGTCCAGGCCGTCGTGCGCCGGGAGTCCGTCACCGCACTACTTGGCGATGACCGCCCCAGGACCCTGGCCATCGCCGCGGGCCTGGGCGCGGCGTCGTCGTCCTGCTCCTACGCCGCCGTGGCCCTGGCCCGCTCGCTGTTCCGCAAGGGCGCCACCTTCACCGCTGCCATGGCCTTCGAAGTCGCCTCGACCAACCTGGTCATCGAGCTGGGCATCATCCTGGTCCTGCTCATCGGCTGGCAGTTCGCCGTCGCCGAATACGTCGGCGGCGTGATCATGATCGCCGTCCTCGCCCTGCTGTTCCGGCTCCTCCTGCGCCAGCGTCTCCTCGAGGAGGCACGGGCGCAGGCGGACAAGGGGCTGGCGGGGTCCATGGAGGGACATGCCGCGATGGACATGTCCATCACCGGAAGCGGCTCGTTCTGGAGGCGCCTCGCCTCTGCCAAGGGCTTCACCGCGGTCAGCCACGTCTTCGTCATGGAGTGGGCAGCGGTGCTCCGTGACATCGTGGCCGGTCTGCTCATCGCCGGCGCCATCGCCGCCTGGGTGCCCGCGAGCTTCTGGCAGTCGTTCTTCCTGGTCGACCACCCGCTGCTGGCCAAGATCTGGGGGCCGCTCATCGGCCCGATCGTCGCGGTGTTGAGCTTCGTCTGCTCGATCGGCAACGTGCCCCTGGCCGCGGTGCTCTGGAACGGCGGCATCAGCTTCGGTGGCGTCGTGAGCTTCATCTTCGCCGACCTACTGATCATCCCGATCCTGCTGATCTACCGGAAGTACTACGGCACCAGGACGGCCGCCTTCCTCGCCGCCACCCTCTACGTGGCCAGCGTCGTTGCCGGCTACCTCGTCGAGCTGGTCTTCGGGCTCGCCCACCTGGTCCCCGCCGCCCGCGGCGCGCGGGTGGAGACGTCGTCGGTCTCGTGGAACTACACCACGTTCCTCAACATCATCTTCCTCCTCCTGGCCGCAGTCCTCATCGTGCGCTTCCTGCGCACCGGCGGGATGGGGATGCTGACGATGATGAGCGGCGGACCCGACGACACGGCCGGTCACGACCACGCTGACCATGACACGGCCGACCACGAACGCACGGGTCACAGCACACCCGCCTCCCCCGACCCACCACGCCACCGTGGGCCCGAGCGATGACCTCGAGGCGACCTGGCGCCGGTTCCACCCCCGCTACCGTCGGCGACGGCCTCTTCGCCCGATCACCGGCCGGAGCGCCCGGCATAGCCTGAAGAAGCCCCGAGGGCGAGCAGCGGTGCAGACCTCGGCGACCACGAGCGGCCCGCCCGTGGCGAGCACAGCTGGAGGTGCAATGAGCCACGGCGAGGCTGACCAGGTACGGCGGTGGCGTGAGCTGCTGAC
>JAOPWG010000181.1 GCA_025965775.1 Modestobacter sp.
GTGAGCCGGATGCCCTGGTAGATGACCTCGAACCCGGAGTCACGGGCTCGGACGGCGATCTGCTCGGCGCCGTTGGAATGGCCGTCCAGGCCGGGCTTGCCGACCAGGAAGCGCAGCCGTCCGCCCAGCTCCTCCCCGGTCGCCCGGACGCGCTCGCGCACATCGGCGAGCGTCTCATCGGCCTCGCCACCGCCGGAGGCCGCGGCCACGCCGGTGGGGGCGCGGTACTCACCGAAGACCTCACGGAGGACGCCGGACCACTCTCCCGTCGTCACGCCCGCGCGAGCGCAGTCGAGGGTGGCGGCCATGAGGTTGACGTCGCTGCCGGCCGCCTCGCGCAGGGCGTCGAGCGCCTGCCGCACCGGCTCGGGATCGCGCTCGGCCCGCCACTTCCGGACGGCCTCCTGCGCAGCGTTCTCCACGGCCGGGTCGACGACCATGATCGCGGCGTCGAGGTCGGCGAGCAGCGGGTTGGGCTCGGTGGTCTGGAACCTGTTGACGCCGACGACGACGTCCTCACCGTTCTCGATCCTGCGACGCCGCTCGGCCAGCGACCCGACCATGGCGCTCTTCATGTAGCCGGACTCGACCGCGGCGACGGCACCGCCCATGTCCTGCACCCGCGCGATCTCGGCACGGGCGCCCTCCACGAGCTGGGCCACCTTCTGCTCCACGACGACGGATCCGGTGAACAGGTCGTCGTACTCGAGCAGGTCGGTCTCGAAGGCGAGTACCTGCTGGAGCCGGAGGGACCACTGCTGGTCCCAGGGCCGCGGCAGCCCCAGTGCCTCGTTCCAGGCCGGCAGCTGCACCGCCCGGGCGCGGGAGTCCCGGGAGAGGGTGACCGCCAGCATCTCCAGCACGATCCGCTGGACGTTGTTCTCGGGCTGGGCCTCGGTGAGGCCCAGGGAGTTCACCTGCACGCCGTAGCGGAAGCGGCGGTGCTTGGGGTCCTCGACGCCGTAGCGCTCCTTCGTCAACTCATCCCAGAGCTGGGTGAAGGCGCGCATCTTGCACATCTCCTCGACGAAGCGGACCCCCGCGTTGACGAAGAAGGAGATGCGGGCGACGACCTCGCCGAAGCGCTCCTGCGGCACCTGGCCGGAGTCGCGCACGGAGTCCAGGACGGCGATGGCGGTGCTGATCGCGTAGGCGATCTCCTGCACCGGCGTGGCCCCGGCCTCCTGCAGGTGATAACTGCAGATGTTGATCGGGTTCCACTTGGGCATGGTCGTGACCGTGTAGGCGACCATGTCGGTGATCAGCCGCATGCTCTGGGCCGGGGGGAAGACGTAGGTCCCGCGGGACAGGTACTCCTTGATGATGTCGTTCTGCGTCGTCCCGCCCAGCTCGGCGATGTCGTGCCCGTGCTCCTCGGCCACCACCTGGTAGAGCGCGAGCAGCCACATGGCGGTCGCGTTGATGGTCATCGACGTGTTCATCTCGTCCAGCGGGATGCCGTCGAAGAGGGCACGCATGTCACCGAGGTGGGTGACCGGGACGCCGACCTTGCCGACCTCCCCCACGGCGAGCTCGTCGTCGGGGTCGTAGCCGGTCTGTGTGGGCAGGTCGAAGGCGACCGAGAGGCCGGTCTGCCCCTTCGACAGGTTGCGCCGGTACAGGGCGTTGGACTCGGCCGGCGAGGAGTGGCCGGCGTAGGTGCGCATGACCCAGGGGCGGTCGCGCTCCTTCGGCGATGAAGGGAACGGCATGCCACCGGAGTCTAGGGTGGCTACCCGTCAGTAGCCACGGGGGCCGCCCACCCGCCGGTGGCACACTCGACAGCGAGCCCCGGCCGTCCCGACCGGGGCCGTCGCCCAGTCGGGGGTCCGCGTGCCGATCGACGCCGGGAGCCTGGACTACGCGGTCGGTCCGGCGATCGCCGTGATCACGGTCGGCCTGATCGCACTGTTCCTGCGCTGGGCCTTCTCCTCCTCCGGCGGCGCGCCGAGGCGCGGTGGCGCCGGGACCGGCGAGGGGCTCCTCACGCCGATCGCCTCGCTCGCCCGCCCCGAGTCGGCACTGGCGCTGCGGGCGCTGCTGTCCGACGCCGGGATCCGCTCCACCCTCCGCGAGCCCGCACCGCACCGCACCGACGTGCTGGTCTTCCCCGAGGACGCCCAGCGGGCCCGCGCGCTGGCGATGTCCTTCCGCGGCGACTGACGCCGGCTGCCGATCCCGGTTCAGCCCGGGCGGCCGGTCCGCTCGATCGTGACCCCGACGCCGCGCAGCTGCTCGGCGAAGTCCGGGTACCCGCGGTCGATGTGCCGCACGTCCTGCACTTCGGTGACGCCGTCGGACAGCAGCCCGGCCAGGACCAGGCCGGCCCCCGCGCGGATGTCGGTGGCCAGCACGGGGGCGCTGGAGAGCCGCTCCCGACCGCGCACCACCGCGTGGTGCCCGTCGATGCGCACGTTGGCACCGAGCCGGACCAGCTCGTTGACGAACATGAACCGGCCCTCGAAGACGTTCTCGGTGATCAGCGCGGTGCCGGTGGAGACCGCCGACAGCGCCACCGCCATCGGCTGCAGGTCCGTCGGGAAGCCCGGGTAGGGCAGCGTGACGACGTCGACACCGCGCGGTCGCTCCGCCATCGCCACCCGCACCCCGTCGGGCAGCGCCTCCACGGTGGCCCCGGCGCCGACCAGCTTCTCCAGGGGCACGGTCAGGTGCTCGGCGACAGCGCGCTCGATGAGCACGTCGCCGCGGGTCATCACCGCGCCGATGGCCCAGGTGCCGGCGACGATCCGGTCCGGGACGGTGGTGTAGGCCACCGGCTGCAGTTCGTCGACGCCCTGGACGGTGATGGTCGAGGTGCCGGCCCCGTCGATCCGGGCGCCCATGGCGATGAGCATCCGGCACAGATCGCTGATCTCCGGTTCGCGGGCGGCGTTGTCCACGATCGTGGTGCCCTCGGCGAGCACGGCGGCCATCACCAGGTTCTCCGTGGCCCCCCCCGAGGGGAAGTCCAGCCAGATCGACGTCCCGACCAGCTTCGGCGCGGTGGCGATCAGGAACCCGTGCTCGTTGACCACGGTCGCGCCCAGTCGCTCGAGGCCGGCGATGTGCATGTCCAGGCCCCGCGAGCCGATCGCGTCCCCGCCGGGCAGCGCGACCTTCGCCGTCCCGAGCCGGGCGACGAGCGGACCGAGCACGCTGATCGAGGCCCGCATCCGGCGCACCAGGTCGTAGTCGGTCTCGCTGGAGGGCCGCTCAGGGACGTCGATGTGCACCCGGCCGCCACCGCCGCTGCCGGCCGGGTACCGCTGGAAGGACACACCGCAGCCCAGCCGGCGCAGCACCTCGCTCATGATCTCCACGTCGAGGATGTCCGGGACCTCCTCGAGGGTGGTCCGGCCAGTAGCCAGCAGCGCGGCGGCCATCAGCTTCAGGGCGCTGTTCTTCGCACCGGTCACCCGGACCCGACCTCGCAGCGACGCACCGCCGGTCACCGAGAAGCAGTCCACCGACCCAGCCTAGAGGCGCGCGCCCGGGAGCCGTCACAGAGCACCGGCCGCCATGGACCGCCGGCCCGGCCTGCGCGTCCTAGGCTTGGCGCATGACCGTCCGGCTCACGCGCATCTACACCAAGACCGGCGACGCCGGGCAGACCCACCTGGGCGACATGAGCCGGGTGGCCAAGACCGACCCCCGGCTGGTCGCCTACGCCGACGTCGACGAGACCAACAGCGTGCTGGGGGTGGCGATCGCGCTGGGCGCGCCGGCACCGGACCTGGCCGAGCTGCTGCGCAGCGTGCAGAACGACCTGTTCGACGTCGGTGCGGACCTCTCCACCCCGGTCACGGCGGCACCCGAGCACCCGCCCCTGCGGATCACCGCCGCCTACACCGAGCGGCTGGAGGCGGCCTGCGACCTCGCCAACGAGCAGCTGCCGTCCCTGACCTCCTTCGTGCTGCCCGGCGGCACCGCGCTGGCCGCGTTGCTGCACCAGGCGCGCACCGTGGCCCGGCGGGCCGAGCGCAGCGTGTGGACCCTGCTGGCCGTCGACGCCGACCGGACCAATGCCGAGACCGTGCGCTACCTCAACCGGCTGTCGGATCTGCTGTTCATCCTGGCCCGGGCGGCGAACACCGACGGCGACGTTCTCTGGGAGCCCGGTGCGCACAGCGGTGTGCACGCCCAGCGGGCCGCGCGGGAGAGCCGGGACAGCTGACCGGGCGCCGGCCCTAGCGGTCGACCGGCGGGGCCGACTCGATCCAGGACAGGAACCCGGTCACCGTCGAGGAGTCCATCGCCAGCTCCTGCGGCCCGGCGCCGGTCCGGCAGGTCAGCACCACGCTCTCGGCCGGCAGCGCGAGGTCGTCCCTGGTGGGGCGGCGCCGGGCGTCGACGTGGAACTCCGAGCGGCAAAGCCGCTGATTGGGCCGCACCGACAGCGACAGGGCGCGGTACCAGAGGAGGGTGTCGCCGGAGTACCAGGCCACCCCCACCGCCCACCGGGGCGTGCCCGCCGGTCGCAGCCACATGGTGACCGCGCCCAGGCCTGAGAGCAGGAAACGGCGCCGCAGCAGGAAGGCAGCGACCAGGGCGACGACCAGCAGGCCGGCCAGGACCAGGACGACGGTGATCACCGGGTCACCAGCAGCCTGGCCGGTCGGGATTCAGGCGTCCTGGCCGGCGGCCCGGAGCCGGGACTGGGCCCGCCGGGCGGCAGCGACGGCCTCCGGCTCGTCGCCGGCCTGCTCGGCCCGGCGCAGGGCCTCGCGGGCGCGCTCGACGTCGATCTCGGTGGAGATCTCCGCGGTCTCGGCCAGGATCGACACCCCCCGCTCGGTCACCGAGAGGAAACCCCCGTGGGCGGCCACGATCAGCTCGTCGCCGGCCTCCGGTCGGATGCGCACCACTCCGCCGGGCGCGAGCTCGCCGAGCAGCGGGGCGTGCCCGGGCAGGACACCCAGCTCACCCTCGGTGGTACGGGCGATGACCATGCTGGCCTCGCCGGACCAGATCATCCGCTCCACGGCCACGAGCTCGACCTGCAGGGTCGCCACGTCACTCCTCGGGGTCCACCACGCCGGCGATGGGGAACCGGCGGGTGCAGGGCCGCCGGTCCGGGTGGACACGACGACGGGTCGTTCAGAAGTCTACCGGCGGGGCGGAACGGCTGCGGCAGCGCTCCCCCGCGCCCCCGGACGGGAGGGCGCCAGCGACCGCCACGGACGCCTGACCTCAGGCGCTGCGGCGGTAGAGGACCGTCCACCGACCGACCCGCAACTGGGGGTGCCACACCGTCGAGGACGGCGCCCACTCCACGGTGTCGAAGGGCTCGGCCAGCGGCTCGACCGGGGCGTAGGGCGGCCAGCTCCAGTCCAGTCCGTCGCCCCGGGGGGCGCGGACCGGCGTGGTGGTCGACAGCTCCGGCTGGTTCCGGGCCGGACGACGTTCCTCGCTGTGCACGGTGGTTCTCCTGGTAGGGCGACCGCTGTTCGGCCGCACTGATCGACATGATCGACCTGTCGGGCCGATTGCTTGAACCGACGGAGCACGACCACCCGATCGGATGGCCGGTCGTGCCCCTGCGCGGTCGACCCGCCACGAACACCGACGGCCGGGCCCCTCCGCGGAGGGGCCCGGCCGTCGGGTGAGGAGTACTGGGGTCAGCTCTTCGTCAGCTTCTCGTAGTTGCGCTCGCGGTCCTCGAGGCCACCACACATGAAGAAGGCCTGCTCGGGCACGTGGTCGTACTCACCGACGGTGAGGGCCTTGAACGCCTGCAGCGTCTCCGACAGCGGCACGTAGGAGCCGGGCTGTCCGGTGAAGGCCTCGGCCACGAACATGTTCTGGGAGAGGAACCGCTCGATCCGGCGCGCCCGGTTCACGGTGACCTTGTCTTCTTCACCGAGCTCGTCGATGCCGAGGATGGCGATGATGTCCTGCAGCTCCTGGTACCGCTGCAGGATCCGCTGGACCTCACGGGCGATGTCGTAGTGCTCCTGCCCGATGTACTGCGCGTCGAGGATCCGGCTGGTCGAGTCCAGCGGGTCCACGGCCGGGTAGATGCCCTTCTCCGAGATCGGCCGGGAGAGCACGGTCGTCGCATCCAGGTGGGCGAAGGTCGTGTGCGGCGCCGGGTCGGTGATGTCGTCGGCGGGCACGTAGATCGCCTGCAGCGAGGTGATCGACCGGCCACGGGTGGAGGTGATGCGCTCCTGCAGCTCGCCCATCTCGTCGGCCAGCGTCGGCTGGTAGCCCACGGCCGAGGGCATGCGGCCCAGCAGCGTGGAGACCTCGGAGCCGGCCTGCGTGAACCGGAAGATGTTGTCGATGAAGAGCAGCACGTCCTGGTCCTGCTCGTCGCGGAAGTACTCCGCCATCGTCAGGGCCGACAGGGCCACCCGCAGCCGGGTGCCCGGCGGCTCGTCCATCTGGCCGAACACCAGCGCGGTGGAGTTGATGACGCCGGACTCGGTCATCTCGGTGATGAGGTCGTTGCCCTCGCGCGTGCGCTCACCGACGCCGGCGAACACCGAGACGCCACCGAACTCCTGGGCGACTCGGCGGATCATCTCCTGGATCAGCACGGTCTTGCCGACGCCGGCCCCGCCGAACAGGCCGATCTTCCCACCGCGCACGTACGGGGTCAGCAGGTCGATGACCTTGATGCCGGTCTCGAGCAGCTCGGTGCGGCCCTCGAGTTGGTCGAACTTCGGGGCGTGCCGGTGGATCGTCCAGTGCAGGGCGTCCTCCCCGTAGCCGGGGGTGTCCAGGCACTCGCCGAGGGCGTTGAACACATGCCCGGTGACGACATCACCGACCGGGACGGAGATGGCCGACCCGGTGTCGCGCACCTCGGCCCCGCGGACGAGGCCGTCGGTGGGGGCCATGGAGATGGTGCGGACCACGTTGTCGCCCAGGTGCTGGGCGACCTCGAGGGTCAGCGTCTTGCCCAGGTCGGCGAGGGTGACCTCGACCTTGAGGGCGTTGAAGAGCTCGGGCATCGCGTCGCGGGGGAACTCGACGTCGACGACCGGGCCGGTGACCCGGACGACGCGGCCTGCGCCGGCGGTCTCCTGGGTGGACGGACGGTCCTCGGTGACGGTCA
>JAOPWG010000198.1 GCA_025965775.1 Modestobacter sp.
GCGCGGCCGGGCTGGCCATGTCCCACTCCCACGTCGTGGAGTGGATCTTCGGGTCCCGCATCCAGTCCCACTGGCCGTGCAGGATGTTGTGCCCGATCTCCATGTTCTCCAGGATCTTGGCGACCGATAGCCCCACGGTGCCCAGCACCCAGGCCGGCGGGAACATCGACAGGAGCAGCACGGCCCGGCTGCCGAGCTCGAGCTTGCGCTGCACGTCGATGACCCGGCGGATGTAGGCCGCGTCGGCGGCACCGCGGCTGTCGAGCACCTCCTGGCGGATGGCGTCGAGCTCGGCACCGAGGGTCTCGATGTCCTCGGCGGACAGGTGCGCGATCGGGTTCTCGGGCTTCTTCTGCAGGACGGTCATGTCCGCACTCCTCGTGTCGGGTCGGGCAGTGAGGTCAGTTGTCGATGTCGCAGGCGCCGGCGGCGGCGCTGATGCAGGTCTGGATCAGGACCCCGTCGCCGGGCGCCGCGGTGGTGATCTCACCGTTGCGCAGGTCGCGGACGGCGCCCTCCCGCAGCGGCAGCACGCAGCCGAAGCAGATGCCCATCCGGCAGCCACTGGGCATCAGCACCCCGGCCTCCTCGGCGGCGTCGAGGATGGGGGTGGACCCGGCGGCCGCCACGGTGGTCCCGCTCCGGGCGAAGGAGACCGTGCCGCCTTCGCCGGTGACCAGGACGGTCGGCCGGAAGCGCTCGGTGTACAGCCGGTCGGCGATGCCGGCCGCGCTCCAGTGGGCCTCGAGGGCCTCGAGCATGCCCACCGGACCGCAGGCCCAGGTGGCGCGCTCGGCGACGTCGGGCACGAGCCCGGCGATCGCGGCGGCGTCGAGCTGACCGGCGGCGTCGGTGTGCTGCTCGACCAGCCGGATCCGCCCCTCGGCGGCCAGAGCGCGCAGCTCCGCGGCGAAGACGACGTCGTCGGGGGTGGGCGCGGAGTGCACCAGGACGACGTCGGGGGTCTCGGCCAGGTGGTTGCGCAGGATGCCCATGACGGGGGTGATCCCGGACCCGGCCGTGACGAACAGCGCCTTCGCCGGCCGCTCCGGCGGGAGCACGAACTCACCGGCGGCCTGGTCCAGCTGGACGACCGTGCCGACTGCGGTGTGGTGCACCAGGTGGTTGCTGACCTTGCCGTCCGGGATGGCCTTGACCGTGATGGCGATACACCCGTCCGCGCGGCCCAGGTGCGAGGTCAGCGAGTAGGCCCGCCACAACCGGACGCCGTCCACGTCGACACCGATCCGGACGTACTGGCCCGGCGTGTGCCCCCGCCACCCGCGGCCGGGCCGGATGACCAGCGTGGCCGCGTCGCGGGTCTCCCGCCGCACCGCCTCGACCCGGCCGCGCAGGGCGCCCCCGGACCGCAGCGGGTCCAGCAGGTCGAGGAAGTCGGTCGGCAGCAGCGGCGTGGTGGCCAGCCCGACGAGCTTGAGCACCCGGTCGCGCAGGGCGACCCGCGGCCGCGGCGAGGTCGGGAGCGGGACCGTCGTCGTCATGGCTTGAGCTTCGTCCACTTCCCGTACAGATACCTGTGCCCGGGACGTGAATCTGCCGGTAACTTCTGTTCCTCCCGAACAATCGAGGTGGCATGACTCCGGAGCAGACCATGCTGCCGCCGACGGCCGCGGCGGCCATGCGCGCGGACCTCCCGTCGGTGGCCGAGCGCACGGTCGCAGCCATCGTGGTCGAGGTGCCCAGCTACGCGGATGCGTTCGCCGGCGGCATGGGCGCGACGATCGAGAACGCCGTCCGGCTGGCGCTCGGTGGCTTCCTCGAACTCGCGGCCGCCGGCGGCGGCGCCGACGCCGGCACCCCGATCGAGCCGGCACGCGACGGCGCCTACGCCCTGGGACGGGGCGAGGCGCGCAGCGGGCGGTCCATGGACGCGCTGCTCGGCGCCTACCGGGTCGGTGCCCGGGTGGCCTGGCGGCACCTGAGCGCCAGCGCCGTGGCCGCCGGCCTGACCGCCGGGCAGCTCGCCCGCTTCGCCGAGCTGGTGTTCGCCTACATCGACCAGCTCTCGGCGGCCAGCGTGGCCGGCCACGCCGACGAGCTGGCGACCAGCGGCCGGGTCCGGCAGCGCCAGCTCGAACGCCTGGGGCGGCAGCTGCTGGTCGGCGCGCCGGCCGACGACCTGACCGACGCCGCCGCCCGGGCGGACTGGGCACCGCCGGGGACGCTGACCGCCGTGCTCCTGCCGCAGTCCCGGGCGCGCGGCGCCCTCGCCCTGCTGGATCCGCGCACGCTGCAGCCCGGCGACGACGTCCCTCAGCTCGATCCTGCGTCCGATCTGACGGTGCTGCTGGTCCCCGACGCCGGCGGGGGCGCGCGACCGGCGCTGGTGCGTGCGCTGGACGGGCGCGAGGCCGTCGTGGGCCCCCCACGGCCCTGGCAGGAGGTGCAGGCCTCGTACGCGCGGGCGCTGCGTGCCGTCCGGCTGGGGCTGACCTGCGACGGGCCGGCCGCGCTGGACACCGAGCGGCGGCTGGCCGAGCTGGTCCTGCGCGCCGACGAGGACGCCCTGGCCGACCTGCGTGCCCAGGTGCTCGCCCCGCTGGCCGACCTCGCGGCGGCAACGAGGGAGAAACTCGCCGACACGTTGCGCGCCTGGCTGCTGCACTCCGGCCGGCGGGACCGGGTCGCCGCGGAGCTCTTCGTGCACCCGCAGACGGTGCGGTACCGGATGGGGCAGCTGCGCGACCGCTACGGCGATCGACTGGAGGACCCGCAGGCCGTCCTCGAGCTGACCCTGGCGCTGGGCGTCCGCGGCGGCGGCGGCGGACACCGGGCCAGCGTCCCCGGGGCATCATGATCCGCCCGCCGCTCCGGACGGAACTGCCGCGGCTGGCCGAGATCGAGCGGGCCGCGGGTGAGCAGTTCCGCGACATCGGGATGCCCGAGATCGCCGAGGACGAGCCGCCCACACCCGCCCGGCTGCAGGCCTATCTCGACCGTGACGCCGCCCGGGTCTGGGCCGGTCCCGGTGAGGTGCCGGTCGCCTACCTGCTGATGGACGTCGTGGACGGCCGGATCCACGTCGAGCAGGTGTCGGTGCATCCGGTGGCCGCGAGGCGGGGGCTGGGACGGGCACTCATCGACGCCGCGGTCGACCGGGCGCGGGCGCGGGGTGAGGACCGGGTGACCCTGACGACGTTCGCCGAGGTGCCCTGGAACATGCCCTACTACCAGCGGCTGGGGTTCGCCGTCCTGCCCGTCGGCGGGCAGGGACCGGAGCTGCGGCGGCTGCGCGCCCACGAGGCCGGGACCGGGCTCGACCGCTGGCCCCGGGTGGCGATGGCCCGCCGGCTGCGGGACGTAGCGGGTCAGCCGGGAGCGGCCCGTCGGCGGCCCGCCCGCCCGGTCAGCTGACGCCGGTCCGGCTCCCCGCCCGACCCTCCGCCGGCACCCGTCGCAGGCCGCTGGCCCGGACGACCTGCCGGGCCACCGCGGCCCGGACCGCCTCCTCCGTCCCGATCAGCCGCACCCGTCCGCTGGCGCGGGTGACGGCGGTGTAGAGCAGCTCGCGGGTGAGGATCGCCGACGTCGCCGGCGGCAGCAGCACGCTGACCGCCTCGTACTGGCTGCCCTGGCTGCGGTGCACGGTGAGCGCGTGCGCCGTGGTCACGGCCGACAGCCGGGACAGCGGGAGGAGCTCGGGGCCGGTCCCGCGGGAGAACGCCGCGCGCAGCCCGTCGGCGGTCTCGACGACGACGCCCGTGTCGCCGTTGTAGAGCTGGTTCTCGTAGTCGTTGGCGGTCACCAGCAGCGGCTGCCCGGCGCGCCACTCGCCCGGCGCGGCACCCGTCCACCGGCTGATCTGCTCGTTCCAGTGCGAGACGCCGTACGGGCCGTGCCGGTGTGCGCAGAGCACCCGGTGCCGCCCGAGCAGGAGCAGGCTGCCGCCGGCGTCCCCGGCGGCCGCCGCCGCCCGGAGCTCCGCCCCCGCCCGGCGCACCTCCGCCTCGAGCTGTTCGGTGCCGGCGTGCAGGGACAGCGCCTCCTGGTCGGCGAGCAGCTCCAGCACCCGGTCGGCGTCCCCGGTGCGCACGGCCTCGGCGAGGCCGCCGATCGCCGCGCCGTAGCGGTGGGACACCCGCAGGCGCACCACGCCGTTGCGCAGCTGCCGGCGCTCCTCGTCGTCGAGGTCACGGCCGTCGGCGGCCACCTCGTCGGCTACTTCGTCGGCTACTTCGTCGGCCAGGCCGCTGGCAGCCGGGCGGTGCACCAGGTCGCTGAGGACGGCGCCGGCCTCGACGGGGGTGAGCTGGTCGGGGTCACCAACGAGCACCAGTCGTGCCGTGGGCCGGACCGCCTCGAGCAACCGGGCCATCATGGTGAGCGGGACCATCGACGACTCGTCCACGACGACGACGTCGTAGGGCAGATGGTTGCCCGCGTGGTGGGTGAACCGGCTGCGGCTGTCCGGGCGCCAGCCCAGCAGCCGGTGCAGCGTCGAGGCGGTCAGGTCCACCGGCAGCCCGACCGCGTCGGCCTGCTCCTGGACCGACTCCTGCAACCGGGCCGCGGCCTTGCCGGTGGGCGCGGCCAGCGCGATGCGCAGCGGCGGGCCGGGCTGGTCGGACAGCAGCCGGAGCAGCCGGGCCACGGTGTGCGTCTTGCCGGTCCCGGGTCCCCCGGTCAGCACGCTCACCCAGCGCCCGGCCGCGACCGCGGCAGCCAGCCGCTGCCGGT
>JAOPWG010000207.1 GCA_025965775.1 Modestobacter sp.
GGCGCAGCGTGGAGGCGGCGCGGCGGAACGGTCGTCCCGGGGTGGGAGACTGGCCACCGTGAGTACCCCCGAGCAGCCGGCCCACCGCAGCGGCTTCGCCGCCCTGGTCGGGCGCCCCAACGCCGGGAAGACCACGCTCACGAATGCGCTGGTCGGTGAGAAGGTCGGCATCGTCAGCAACCGTCCGCAGACCACGCGGCACGCGATCCGCGGCGTGGTCCACCGCCCGGCCGGCCAGCTCGTGCTGGTCGACACCCCGGGGCTGCACAAGCCCAAGAGCCTGCTCGGGCAGCGGCTCAACGACGTCGTCCGGGACACCCTCTCCGACGTCGACGTCATCGTCTTCTGCATCCCGGCCGACCAGCCGGTGGGCGCCGGTGACGCCTACATCGCCCGCCAGCTGAAGGCGGTGTCGACGCCGGTGGTCCTCGTGGTCACCAAGACCGACGCGGCCAGCAAGAAGGCGATCACCACCCAGCTGATAGCCGCCAGCGAGCTGGTCGAGGCCCGCGAGATCGTGCCGGTCAGCGCGGTCGCCGGCGACCAGGTCGAGCTGCTGGGCGACCTGCTCATCGGGATGCTCCCCGAGGGGCCACCGCTGTACCCCGAGGAGCAGACCACCGACGAGGACGTCGAGCGGCAGATCGCCGAGCTGGTGCGCGAGGCGGCGCTGGAGAAGGTTCGCCAGGAGGTGCCGCACTCCCTGGCAGTCAGCGTCGAGGAGATCATCCGCAAGCCCGACCCGCGCCACCCCGACGCCGTCTTCACCGAGGTGCACGCCCTGCTGCACGTCGAGCGGGCCAGCCAGAAGCCGATGTTGCTGGGCAAGGGCGGCCAGGTCATCAAGGCGATCGGCAGCGAGGCCCGGGTCGGGCTGGAGACGCTGCTCGGTGGTCGGGTGCACCTGGACCTGCACGTGACGGTGCTCGGCGAGTGGCAGGACGACCCGAAGAAGCTCAACCGGCTCGGGTACTGAGGCAACGAGCCGTGAGCCGCGAGGACGACGGGGGAGTGAGCATCGCAGGGAGCGCCAGCGACCGAGGAGCGGAGCGACCCGGGGTCGAGCCATGAGCACCACCCCCCAGGCGCTGTACCGGGACGAGGGCATCGTCCTGCGTACCCAGAAGCTGGGTGAGGCCGACCGGATCATCACCGTGCTGACGCGGCGCACCGGCAAGGTGCGGGCGGTGGCCAAGGGTGTCCGGCGCACCAAGAGCAAGTTCGGCGCCCGGCTCGAGCCGTTCAGCCACGTCGACCTGCAGCTCTACACCGGGCGCAACCTGGACATCGTCAGCCAGGCGGAGTCGATCCGGGCCTACGGCCCCGACGTCGTGGGCGACTACCGCGCCTATACCGCCGGTACCGCGGTGCTCGAGACGGCCGACCGGCTCACCGCCGAGGAGAAGGAGCCGTCGCTGCGGATGTTCCTGCTCGTCGTGGGGGCGCTGCGCACGCTGGCCGACGCCAGCCGGCCGGCCAGCCTGGTGCTCGACGCGTTCCTGCTGCGGGCCATGTCGGTGGCCGGCTGGGAGCCGGCGCTGGGCGACTGCGCCCGCTGCGGTGAGGCCGGCCCGCACCGGCACTTCTCCGTCCCGGCCGGCGGCTCGGTGTGCCCGTCCTGCCGGCCCACCGGTTCGGCGATGCCCAGTCCGGTCACCATCGACCTGATGGAGGCGCTGCTGAGCGGCGACTGGGCGCGGGCGGAGGCCAGCCAGGGCGCCAACCGCCGGGAGGGCAGCGGCCTGATCGCCGCGCTGCTGCAGTGGCACCTGGAGCGCGGGCTGCGGTCCCTGCCGCTGGTGGACCGCACGTGAGGGAGTCGGCATCGTGAAGCGCCCGGTGAAGCAGCCCAACCCGCACCCCTCGGGCGCCCGGCCGCCGGAGATCCCCGCGGACAAGGTGCCCCGGCACGTCGCGATCGTGATGGACGGCAACGGGCGTTGGGCCAAGCAGCGCGGGCTGCCGCGCACCGCGGGGCACGAGGCGGGGGAGTCCTCGCTGTTCGACTGCGTCGAGGGCGCGATCGAGCTGGGCATCACCTCGATCAGCGCCTACGCGTTCTCCACCGAGAACTGGCGGCGCAGCCCCGAGGAGGTCCGCTTCCTCATGGGCTTCAACCGGGACGTGATCCGCCGTCGTCGCGACGAGATGCACGACCTCGGCGTGCGGGTGCGCTGGGCCGGTCGTCGTCCCAAGCTCTGGCGCAGCGTGATCAAGGAGCTCGAGGTCGCCGAGGAGCTGACCCGGGACAACGACGTCCTCACCCTGACCATGTGCGTGAACTACGGCGGGCGGGCCGAGATCGCCGACGCCGCAGCGGCGATCGCCCGGGAGGTGGCCGCCGGCCGGCTCAAACCGGAGAAGGTCACCGAGGAGACCGTCGCCCGGTTCCTCGACGAGCCCGACATGCCCGACGTCGACCTGTTCGTCCGCAGCTCGGGGGAGAACCGGACGAGCAACTTCCTGCTCTGGCAGTCCGCCTACGCCGAACTGGTCTTCCTGGACACGCTGTGGCCGGACTTCGACCGCCGGCACCTGTGGGCGGCCTGCGAGGAGTACGCCTCCCGGCAGCGTCGCTTCGGCAGCGCCTGAGTGTTCGCCGTCACCCGGCTGCGCACCGAGGCGGCCGACGTCCCCGCGCTGCTCGCCGCGGGCACCGAGCTGCTGGCCCTGCTGCGGCAGCGGCCCGGCTTCCGGGGCGGCGCGATCGGGCGCGCGGCCGACGAGGCCGGACTGCTCGCCCTGTGGACGACCTGGGACGGCGTCGGGTCCTACCGGCGCGCGCTGTCGGCGTCCGAGGTGAAGATCGCCGGTGCCCCGGTCTGGCTGCACGCCGTCGACGAGCCCGGGGTCTACCTCACCGAGTAAGCGCCGGGGACGCGCGGCCGACGTGAGCCGGATCACGACGTCGGCGGCCGCGTCGAGCGCCGGCTGTCCGGTCGGGCGGGCGCCTGGGAGACCGGCTGCGGGGCGCGACTAACGTGGGCAGCTCACCCGCCGACCGCCAGCCGGATGGAGCCCGCCGTGCCGAGCACCCCGAACGAGACCACTCCCGAGACCCGCAAGGCCGACCCGGCCCGCCTGGAGAAGGTGGTCAACCTCTGCAAGCGACGGGGTTTCGTCTTCCCCTCCGGCGAGATCTACGGCGGTACCCGCTCCGCCTGGGACTACGGCCCGCTGGGCGTGGAGCTCAAGGAGAACATCAAGCGCCAGTGGTGGCGGACGGTCGTGCAGAGCCGCGACGACGTCGTCGGCCTGGACTCCTCGGTCATCCTGCCCCGCCAGACCTGGGTGGCCTCCGGCCACGTCGGGGTCTTCACCGACCCGCTGACCGAGTGCCAGAACTGCCACAAGCGGTTCCGCGCCGACCACCTGGAAGAGGAGTACGAGGAGAAGAAGGGGCGGCCGCCGGAGAACGGCCTGGCCGACATCACCTGCCCGAACTGCGGGGTGAAGGGCGCGTGGACCGAGCCGCGCGACTTCAACATGATGCTCAAGACCTACCTCGGCCCGGTCGAGGACGAGTCGGGGCTGCACTACCTGCGCCCGGAGACCGCGCAGGGCATCTTCGTGAACTTCGCCAACGTGATGGGTGCGGCCCGGAAGAAGCCGCCGTTCGGCATCGGCCAGATCGGCAAGTCCTTCCGCAACGAGATCACCCCCGGCAACTTCATCTTCCGTACCCGTGAGTTCGAGCAGATGGAGATGGAGTTCTTCGTCCAGCCCGGCACGGACGAGGAGTGGCACCAGTACTGGATCGACCAGCGCACCGCCTGGTACACCGACCTGGGCATCTCGGCTGCGAACCTGCGGCACTACGAGCACCCGAAGGAGAAGCTGAGCCACTACTCGACACGAACCGTCGACATCGAGTACCGCTTCGGCTTCACCGGTTCGGAGTGGGGGGAGCTGGAGGGGATCGCCAACCGCACCGACTTCGACCTGAAGACGCACTCGGAGCACTCGGGCAGCGACCTGTCCTACTTCGACCAGGCCTCCGGTGAGCGCTGGACGCCGTACGTCATCGAGCCCGCGGCCGGCCTCACCCGCTCGCTGATGGCCTTCCTGGTGGAGGCCTACACCGAGGACGAGGCGCCCAACGCCAAGGGCGGCGTCGACACCCGCACCGTGCTCAAGCTCGACCCTCGGCTGGCGCCGGTGAAGGCCGCCGTCCTGCCGCTGTCGCGCAACGCCGACCTCTCGCCCAAGGCGCGCGACCTGGCCGCCACGCTGCGCCGGAACTGGAACGTCGACTTCGACGACGCCGGTGCCATCGGCCGCCGCTACCGCCGGCAGGACGAGATCGGTACGCCGTTCTGCCTCACCGTCGACTTCGACACCCTCGAGGACAACGCGGTCACCGTGCGGGAGCGCGACACGATGTCCCAGGAGCGGATCGGGCTGGACGCCGTCGCCGGCTACCTCGCCGCCCGCCTGCCCGGCTGCTGAGAAGGGACCCCGGCCGCCGGGGCGTGTTCGGGCTCAAGCCCCGAGCTTGAGCCCGACGAAGCTCCTGTGGGGGTCGCACAGGGCCACCCGGGCCGGTGCCGGTACCGGCGATACCGGTCGGGGACCCTGCGGCCCCACCGGCCCGTACTGGTGGTGGTGCAGCTGGGCGTACAGCCCGCCGCGTTCCAGCAGGTCCGCGTGGGTGCCGTGTTCGGCGAGGTGTCCGTGGTCGATCACCAGGACGTCGTCCGCCAGCGGACCGAGCCGCAGGTCGTGGCTGATCAGGACCGTGGTGCGCCCCCGCATGAGGGCCCGCAGGGCCGGGACCACCGCGGCGGTGGCCGCCGCGTCCAGGCCCGTCGTCGGCTCGTCCAGGACCAGTACGGGAGTGTCGCGGAGCAGTGCGCGGGCGATCGCGATCCGCTGACGCTGTCCGCCGGACAGCTGGGGGCCGCGGGAGCCGAGGCGGGTCTGGTAGCCCTCGGGCAGCCGGGAGATGAACTCCTCGGCGTGCGCGGCCTGGGCGGCCTCGGCGATCGCCGGCGGCTGGGCGCCCGGGCTGCCGTAGGCGATGTTCTCCGCCACCGTGCCGTCGACCACCACGGTCTCCTGGGCCAGGAGCGTCACGCTGTGCCGGAGAGCGGCCAGCGTGCGGTCGCGCAGGTCGATCCCGTCCAGCAGGATCTGTCCGGCCGTCGGGTCGTAGAAGCGCAGCAGCAGCCGGGCGATGGTGGACTTGCCGGCCCCGCTGGGGCCGGTGACGAGAACCAGCCGTCCCGGCGTGACCTCGACCGACAGGCCGCTCAGCGCGGGCCGACCGGCGCCGGGGTAGGTGAAGCCCAGGCCCATCAGTGTCAGCCGGCCCTCCCGGGCCGGTGTGGTGATCCCGTCCGGGGGGTCCGTCACCGTCGGCGGGGTCTCCAGCACCTCGGCGAGGCGGTCGGAGCTGGCCCGGGCGGCGGTCACGCTGAGGACGAGGCCGGACAGTCGCTGCAGCGGGCTGTACAGGAAGCCGAGGAAGGTGGCGAAGGCGATCAGGCCGCCGAGGGTCAGGCGGCCCTGGGAGATCTCCCAGGTCCCGACGCCCAGAACGGCGACGATCGCGAAGGACTCGAACATGTCGTTGAGCGGGGTGTACGTCGCCGTGAGCCGCATCTGCGCCAGCCGGGCCCGCATCCAGGCGCGACCCTCGGTGTGCAGCCGTCCGGCCTCGACCTGCTCGGTGGCGTAGGCCTGGACGAGGGCGACGTTGGCGACGCCCTGCTCCACGACGTCGCTGATCGCCCCGTTGCTGGTCCGTTCGTCCTGGGTCGTCGTGCGGAACCGGGCGGAGAAGTGACGCGTGACCTGGACCAGCAGCGGCAGCAGCGCCACCACGACGAGGGCGAGCTCCCACCGCAGCCAGAACGCCGCGCCGGCGAAGAAGACGACGGTCACCAGGGACACCGCGGCCTGGACGACCCCGGAGGAGACGAGCGTCTCGATGGTCTCGATGTCACCGGAGAACCGCGCCACCAGGTCGCCGGTCGGGTGCCGTTCGAAGAAGTCCGGCGAGAGGCGCTGCAGGTGCTCGAAGGTGTCATCGCGCAGACGGAGCAGGAACCGTTCCGCCGCGCGGGCCGACAGGTAGGACCCGATGGACGTCGCCACCGCGGCCAGCACCGCCACGCTGATCCACGTGACGGCGGGTACCCAGTACGCGCTCATCCGGCCGGAGGCGACGGCTCCGTCGATGATGTTCATGAACATGAGCACCGCGACCGTGTCGGCGGCGGCTGCGGCGATCAACAGGACCGCGGCGGCCAGCAGCGTCGCCCGGTCGGGCCGGGTTAGTGGCCAGAACCGCCGGAACATCTCGCCCGCGGCTTCGACCGGTGCGGTCACCCGCTCCCGGACCGCGACGGGGTCGGCCCCGTCCTTCGACGTCTCCTGGTTGGTGCCCATGCGCCTCCGCCTCCTCCGCTGTTCCATCAACTGCCGATGCGGCGTGGTGAGAGTCAGCCGGGCAGGTGCCCGTCGTCCGGTGACCACGTCGTCCGGTGACCTGCGCGGCAGCCCGGGTCGGGACCGTCGGGGCGCATGGACGCGGTCCGGCCGGGGCCCATGGTGGTGGACCCCGGCCGGACCGTCAGCGTTACCGGGGGTGCCGGCAACTACCGCAAGAGATCACTTGCGGCCCCGGCCGTGGCCTTCGTGCCGCTTGTCCCGCTTCCTGTCGTCCTTGCCCTTGCCGTAGGAATCGTGCTGCTGGGGGAACTGCGCCCACTTGCCCATGACGGTCTCCTCGCTCGACGTGACAGCAACTCGTTGTGCTGACATCGAGAACGCTAGGGACCGGATCAGGGGGTTGCCTGTCACAACTATCGAAACTGCCTGTATCCGTAACTGTGAGGGCCTGCTCACGCTGCGCGTCGACGGTCGGCGTGAGGGCCCGGCGCGGGAGGGGAGACGCCTGGCCGGGGCGCAGGTCGCCGACCGCGGTAGCAGCCGGTCCGCGGCTCGGCCCGCCCGGGGACCGGGTCCCGAAGCTGGCAGGGACATGTGGAGCGCGTGTATCGCGTGGAGCCGTTGCCCGGGTGCGGGGAGCCGAGCAGGCTCGGCGGGCGCGGTCCGGGCGCCCAGCACAGCCACCTACTCTGGAGTCATGACCAGTGGGACCCTCGAGCGCACGACGGCGCGACCGGCGCTGCAGCTCGGTGGGCTCACCGTCGACCCGGCCGTCGTCCTCGCGCCGATGGCGGGCATCACCAACCCTGCCTTCCGCACGCTGTGCCGGGAGTTCGGGGCCGGGCTGTACGTCTGCGAGATGATCACCACCCGGGCGCTGGTCGAGCGCAACGTGAAGACCCTCCAGATGGTCCGGGCCACCCCCGGCGAGGCCGACGCGTTCTCCGTCCAGCTCTACGGCGTGGACCCGGCCACCGTCGGGCGGGCGGTGCAGATGCTCGTCGAGGAGCAGGTGGCCGGCACCCGCCCCGCGCACATCGACCTCAACTTCGGCTGCCCGGTGCCCAAGGTGACCCGCAAGGGCGGGGGAGCGGCGCTGCCGTGGCGGCGGCGGCTGTTCGCCGACATCGTCCGGGCCGCCGTCGGCGCCGCCGGGGACGTGCCGGTCACGGTGAAGACCCGGGTCGGCATCGACCCCGGGCACGTCACCTACCTCGAGGCCGGCCGGATCGCCCAGGACGAGGGCGCGGCGGGGATCACGCTGCACGGCCGCACCGCGGACCAGCTCTACAGCGGGACCGCCGACTGGTCGCACATCGCCCGGCTGGTCGAGGAGGTCGCCATCCCGGTCCTCGGCAACGGCGACCTGTGGGAGGCCGACGACGCGCTGCGCATGGTCGCCGAGACCGGCTGCGCCGGGGTCGTCGTCGGGCGGGGGTGCCTCGGGCGGCCGTGGCTGTTCGGTGACCTCGCCGCCGCCTTCGCCGGCTCCCCGTCGCGTGCGCTGCCGGGCCTTCGGGAGGTCGCCGCGGTCATGCATCGGCACGCCACCCTGCTCTCGGCCGACCAGGGCGAGCTGCACGGCTGCACCGACTTCCGCAAGCACGTCGCCTGGTACCTCAAGGGCTTCTCGGTCGGCTCGGATGTCCGCCGCGCCCTGGCGATGGTCAGCGGCCTGGACGAGCTCGCCGAGCTGCTGGACCGGATCCCCGACCAGCCGTACCCGCAGGCGGTCCTGGGGGCGCCGCGGGGCCGCACGACGCCGCCGCGACCGGTGGCGCTGCCCGAGGGCTGGCTGGCCGACCGCGACGACCCGCGCCCCCCGGCCGGGGCCGAGCTGCTGGTCGGTGGTGGATGAGCAGCGCGAGCCGGAGTCGAGCCATGAGCAGCGCGACGCCGACGGTCGAGGGAGCATCGCAGCGAGCGCCGGCGAGCGAGGAGCGGATCGAGACCGGAGTCGAGCCATGAGCAGCGGGGACTACCTCTACGACGACGACCCGGCGCCGCTGCACACCGGCACGCCCCGCTCGCGCAACGGTCTGATGCTGGCGATCGGGGCCGCCGTCGTGCTGGTCGCCGTCCTGATGGCGGCGTTGCTCCCGCTGGTCGCCGGCTCGGCCGAGGACCAGGCCGAGAAGGTGGCCGGCGTCTTCACCGCGGCGCTGGCCCAGGGCGACACCGAGACCGCCTACGGGCTGCTGTGCGACGGCGAGCGGTCGCGCCTGCAGCCCGGCGACCTGGCCGCGGCGTACCTGCAGGCGGGCACCCCGCACGTCACCGGCTCCCGGAAGGGCGCCGGCCCGGACACCAGCCGGCTGGTCGACGTCCGCTGGGGCGAGGGCGCCACCGCGACGACCACCGAGCTGGTCGTCGTCCCCGAGGGCGGCACGAAGGTCTGCGGCACCCGGACCGGCTGACGGGCCGACGCTCGAGCTGCCGCGGAGCACCCAGGTACGGCACCATCGGTGGCATACGGCAACGGAGCCGTGGGGACCGGGGGTGCTCAGGTGACCAGCACGAAGTGGGTCTACGACTTCAGCGAGGGCAGCAAGGAGCAGAAGGACCTGCTCGGCGGCAAGGGCGCGAATCTCGCCGAGATGACCAACCTGGGGCTGCCCGTACCGCCCGGCTTCACGATCACCACCGACGCCTGCCGGTGGTACCTGGACCACGGGGACACCCCGCCCGACCTGGCCGAGCAGGTGACCGAGCACCTCACCGCCCTGGAGAAGGCGATGGGCAAGACGCTCGGCGACCCGGAGGACCCACTGCTGGTGTCGGTGCGCTCGGGCGCAGCCGCGTCCATGCCCGGGATGATGGAGACCGTCCTCAATGTCGGGCTGAACGACGAGTCGGTGACCGGCCTCGCCGCGCAGTCCGGCAGTGAGCGGTTCGCCTGGGACTCCTACCGCCGGCTGATCCAGATGTTCGGCAAGACGGTGCTCGACATCGACGGTGAGCACTTCGAGCACGCCCTCGACGAGGCCAAGCGCGCCCAGGGCACCGAGTCCGACCTGGACCTCGACGCGGGTCATCTGCAGGACGTCGTCGCCACGTTCAAGCAGATCGTCCGTGAGCAGGCCGGGCGCGAGTTCCCGACCGACCCGCGCGAGCAGATGGACCTGGCGATCAACGCCGTCTTCGGGTCCTGGAACGCCGACCGGGCGATCCTCTACCGCCGCCGTGAGCGGATCGCCGAGGACGCCGGCACCGCCGTCAACATCGTGGCGATGGTCTTCGGCAATCTGGGGGAGGACTCCGGCACCGGCGTCGCCTTCACCCGCGACCCGGGCAGCGGTGCCCAGGGCATCTACGGCGACTACCTGCAGAACGCGCAGGGCGAGGACGTCGTCGCCGGAATCCGCAACACCGTGCCGCTGGCCGACCTGGAGCGGATCGACGAGCCGGCCTTCCGTGAGCTGATGGAGACCATGGCGCGGCTGGAGAGCCACTACCGCGACCTGTGCGACATCGAGTTCACCATCG
>JAOPWG010000242.1 GCA_025965775.1 Modestobacter sp.
CCGGACGGCATCGGCGTCGAAGGTCCGCTCGATCCGGGTCCGCGCGGTGGACACCGCGGCCAGCGAGGTCGAGTAGACGACCTTGTCGGCCGCCTGCCAGAGCCCGGCGAAGTCCGCCGCCACGTCCCGGGCGGCGCCGGGGTCGGTGCGGGTCGGCGCGGTCTCCCAGAAGCGCATGACCTCGTACATCCGGCGGCCGTACAGGTAGGTGCCGATCGGCCGCTCGAGGTCGTTGACGAAGGCGTGCACCGCCTCGTCCGGCGCCGCCCAGTCGAAACTGCCGTCGGCGTCCACGACGTAGCCGTCGAGCGACGCGATCGCCGAGTAGACGAGTCGGGCCACGGTGCTCTCCTCCCGCCCAGGGGTCAGGTCAGAGTGCGCCCTTGGTGGGGTCGCCGACCGGCACCGGAGTGACGACCCGCACGCCCGGCGGCTCGGCCAGGTCGTCGGAGATAGCGGCGAGCATGTCGGTGAAGTTCGGCCCCTGACCGTGGGTGGCCATCGCCTCGCGGCTGGCCCAGCGCTCCACGAACACGAAGCCGGTCTTGTCCTCGTGCAGGGCGTAGAGCTCGCAGCCGTCCTCCTCGTGGACCTTCGGGATCGCGGCGGTGAGCACTCCGCGGACCGCGTCGGCCCGGCCGGGCTTGGGTGTGATGGTGGCGACGATCATGAGGGACACCGGGACTCCGTCGGTCGGCGGGCAGGACGCCGCGCCGGTGAAGTGGTGCGCACCGGCCCGGCCAGGCCAGGATGCCAGGTGTGCCGGACAGCGAACTGCGCCCCACCACCGCACGTCCGCTGCGGGTGGCGGTGATCGGCGCCGGGCCCGCCGGCATCTACGCCGCCGAGGCGCTGGCCGGTCAGGACGACGTCCCGGTCGCCGTCGACCTGATCGACCGGCTGCCCACGCCCTTCGGGTTGGTGCGGCACGGCATCGCGCCGGACCACCTCAAGATGCGGGCGCTGCGCGAGACGCTGCACCGCACGCTGGACGACGAGCGGGTGCGCTTCGTCGGCAACGTCGAGATCGGCAGCGACCTCACCCTCGAGGAGCTGCGCCGGCACGTGGACGCCGTCGTCTACACCTACGGGGCCGCCGGTGACCGCCGGCTGGGCATCGAGGGTGAGGAGCTGCCCGGCAGCCTGGCCGCCACCGACGTCGTCGCCTGGTACTGCGGGCACCCCGACGCCGATCGCCCCCTGGTCGAGGCCGCGGTCGCCCGGGCCCGCGACGTCGTGGTCATCGGCGTGGGCAACGTCGCCCTGGACGTCGCCCGGGTGCTGTCCCGCTCCCCCGGCGAGCTGGCCACCACCGACATGCCCCAGCACGTGCTGGACGCGCTGGCGGCCGCCCCGGTCGGGCGGGTCACGGTGCTGGGCCGCCGCGGCCCCGCGCAGGCCACCTTCACCACCCAGGAGCTGCGCGAGCTGGACACCCTCACCGACGCCACCGTCCTGGTCGACCCGGCCGACCTGGAGCTCGATCCGGCCGCCGAGGAGGCGATGGGCCGGCTGGTCGCCCGTAACCTCGCGGTGCTCCGCGGGTGGACCGGGCACGTCGGCAGCCCGGGCCGGGTGAGTCTGCGGCTGCGGTTCCACGCCCGGCCGGTGCGACTCCTGGGCAGGGACCGGGTCACCGGGGTGGAGGTCGAACGGACGACGGTGGACGCCGATGGGCGGGCCACCGGGACCGGCGAGTTCGAGGTCCTGCCGGCCGACCTGGTGGTCCGTTCGGTCGGCTACCGCGGGCACCCGCTACCCGGGCTGCCGGTCGACGAGCGCTCGGGCACCGTGCCCAACGAGGGCGGCCGCGTGCTGCGCGCGGGGACGGTCAGCCCCGGGGAATACGTGGCCGGCTGGATCAAACGCGGCCCGACCGGGGTCGTCGGCACCAACAAGCACGACGCCCGGGAGACCGTGGCCGGGCTGCTCGCCGACGCCGCGGCCGGCCGGCTGCAGCCGGGCGGGGACGTCGACGACCTCGTGGACAGCCTCGTCGCCCGTGGCGCCGAGCCGGTGCTGCTGGCCGACTGGCGGGCGATCGACGCGGCGGAGGTGGCGCTGGGCGCGACCCGTGGGCGCCCCCGGACGACGCTGCACGAGCGGGCGGCGCTGCTGGCCGCGGTCCGCAC
Source organism: Modestobacter sp. (assembly GCA_025965775.1). Classification (GTDB taxonomy): domain Bacteria; phylum Actinomycetota; class Actinomycetes; order Mycobacteriales; family Geodermatophilaceae; genus Modestobacter. Next base: position 2,133 of record JAOPWG010000242.1, read on the forward strand.
GGCGGTCACCGGGAGCGCCCGGCCGAGGTGAGGGACACCCGGGGCGGGTTCCCGGCCCGGGACCGCCCTCGGTGCACATCGCCGGCGATCAGCCGCTGTTGCGCAGGGCGGTCGCCACGCCGTTGATCGTCAGTTGGATGCAGCGGCGCACCAGCTCGTCGTCGTCGCCCTTCCGTCGCCGGCGCAGCATCTCCACCTGCAGGTGGTGCAACGGCTCCAGGTAGGGGAAGCGGTTGCGGATCGAGCGGGCCAGCGACGGGTTGTCGGCCAGCAGTTCGTCGTCTCCGGTGACCGCCAGGAGCATCCGGCAGCTGCGCCCGTGCTCGGCGGTGATCTGGTCGAACACCCGGTGCCGCAGCTCCTCGTCGGGCACCAGGTCGGCATAGCGGGCAGCCAGCCCCAGGTCGGTCTTGGCCAGCACCATGCCCATGTTGGACAGCACGGTGCGGAAGAACGGCCAGCGGCGGTGCAGGTCCTGCAGCCGCGCCAGCCTCTCCGGGGAACCGTCCACCCACGACTCGAGCGCCGAGCCGGTGCCGTACCAGCCGGGCAGCATGATCCGGGCCTGCGACCAGCTGAACACCCACGGGATGGCCCGCAGGTCACTGATCCGGTCACCGGGCTTGCGCGAGGGTGGTCGGCTGCCGATGTTCAGCTCGCCCAGCTCCCGGATCGGGGTGGCCGCGCGGAACCAGTCGACGAAACCGGGGGTGTCGTGCACCAGCGCCCGGTAGGCCCCCTGGGCGCGGCCGGCCAGGTCGTCGAGCAGCGAGTAGGCGTCCTCGGCGTCGTCCCCGAGCCCCTCGATGTCCAGCAGCGAAGCCTCCAGGGTGGCGGCGACCAGCGCCTCCAGGTTCCGCCGGGCCAGGTCCGGGGAGGCGTACTTGGCGGCGATCACCTCGCCCTGCTCGGTGATCCGCAGCGCACCGGCGACCGAGCCGGGCGGCTGGGCCCGGATCGCCTCGTAGCTGGGGCCACCGCCGCGGCCGACCGTGCCGCCCCGACCGTGGAACAGCCGCAGCCGGACGCCCTCGGCGCGGGCCACCTCGACCAGCGCCAGCTCCGCCCGGTACAGCGCCCAGTTCGCGGCCAGGTAGCCGCCGTCCTTGTGGCTGTCGGAGTAGCCGAGCATCACCTCCTGCACGTCACCGCGGGAGGTGAGCAGGGCGCGGTAGAGCGGCTGCCCGAGCATCGCGGTGAGCACCGCGCCGGCGGCCTGCAGGTCGTCGATGGTCTCGAACAGCGGCGAGATCCCGATGGAGCAGGCCGGACCGCCCTCGGCGCCCGGGTCGAGAAGGCCGACCTCCTTCAGCAGGACGGCGACCTCCAGCACGTCGCTGACCGACTCGCACATGCTGATCACGTAGTTCGGGATCGTCCGGGGGCCCAGCAGCGCGACCTGCTCGGCGGCGGCGACCAGCAGGTCCAGCTCCCCGCGGGCCAGATCGGACAGCTCGGCGTCCGGGCGGACCAGCGGACGGCGCAGCCGCAGCTCGCCGGCCAGCAGCTCGACCCGGGCCGGCTCGTCCAACGCGGCGTAGTCGTCGCACACCCCGGCCCAGGCCAGCAGCTCCCCCAGCACCTCCTCGTGCACGGCGGCGTTCTGCCGCATGTCCAGCCCGCACAGGTGGAACCCGAACACCTCGACCGCGTCGCTCAGCCTGGCCAGGCGGTCCTCGGCAAGAGGACCGGCGCCATGGCTGCGCAGCGAGGCAGCCACCACGTCCAGGTCGACGCGCAGCTCGTCGGGATCGTCGTAGGGCGGCAGCTCGGCGTCCGGCAGTGGACCGGGGACCGAGCCGAGCGCCCGCAGCGCGGTGGCGGCCAGCCGCCGGTACATGCCGCGCAGCGCCCGGCGGTAGGGCTCGTCGCCGCGGAAGGGCGAGTCGTCACCGGAGGCGTCGGCCAGCGCGTACAGCTCGTCGGTCGGGGTGATCAGCCGGTCGGACATGGACAGCTCATCGGCCAGGCGGACCAGCTCGGCCAGGTGGTGGCCCAGCGCCGTCTCGGCCTGCCGCGAGGTGGCCCGGCGGACCGCCTCGGCGGTGACGAAGGGGTTGCCGTCCCGGTCACCGCCGATCCACGAGCCGGGCAACAGCATCGGGCGGGGCAGCAGGTCGGCGTCGGGAAACCGCTCGCGCAGGGCCCGGCGCAGCTCGGCGTTGATCGCCGGGACGACGGCGAACAACGACAGGTCGTAGTAGCGCAGCGCCTCGTCGATCTCGTCGGCCAGCCGCAGCCGGGACAGCCGCAGCAGCGCGGTCTGCCAGAGGGTGAGCACCTCGCGCCACAGGTGCCCCGACCACGCCGGGTCGTCGGGCCCCACGCCGTGACCGGGGCTGTCGCCCCGCTGCCGCAGCAGGTCGCTGACCTGCTGCTGGACCTGCGAGATCGTCCGGCGGCGCACCTCGGTGGGGTGCGCGGTGACCACCGGGACGACCAGCGCGTCCTGCAGCTCGCGGGCAACGACGTCGGCGTCCAGCCGGGCGTCGTCCAGCAGCGCGAAGCTGGCGGCCAGGCTGCCCTTCTGCGGGGGTGAGCCCTCCCGGCGGTGGAACCGGCGGCGGCGCTCATGGTGCACGTCCTCGGCCAGGTTGGCCAGCAGCGAGAAGTGGCTGAACGCGCGGATCACATGGTTGGCGTCCCGTACGTCCAACGCCGCCAGGCGGTCGGCCAGCTCCGCGCGGTCGACCTCCGAGCGGCGGATCGCGAAGGCCTGCACCCGGGTGGACTCGACCAGCTCGAGGACGTCGGCGCCGGCCTGCTCGCCGATCACCTCGCCCAGCACGCGGCCCAGCAGCCGGATGTCCTCCCGCAGCGGCGCGTCGTCGCCGCGGTCATCGGGCGCGGCGGGGCCGCCCGGGGTACGGAGGTCGGCGACGTCGACGGTGGCTTCGGACACGTGCGCAGTATCTGCCGCCGGTGTGACATCCCGGTGTCCTGGGGAGGATGACCGGGTGATCCGACTGCCGGCCACAGCCGTCCCCCTCCCGCCGGCCACCCACGGCGAGGGCCCGACCTGGGACGCCGACCGGCAGGAGCTGCTGTGGGTCGACATCACCGCCGGCCAGGTGCGCCGGGCGAGCGTCGGCGACGACGGTGCGCTGGCCGAGATCGCCGTCCACCAGGTCGGCGGGACCGTCGGCGTCGTCGTCCCGGCCGCCGGCGGGGGATGGCTGCTCGGCGCCGGTCCCGGCCTCACGCACCTGACCGCGGACGGCGGGCCGCGGGTGCTGCTCGACCTGCCCGGGGAAGGGGGCTCCGCGGAGACCGGTGGCACCCGGATGAACGACGGCGGCTGCGACCGCGTCGGGCGCTTCTTCGCCGGCACCATGGCCTTCGACGAGCGGGCGGGCGCCGGCACGCTCTACCGGGTCGACCTCGACGGTTCGGTGTCCGTCGTGCTGGACGGGCTGGCCATCTCCAACGGGCTGGGCTGGGCCCCCGACGACCGCACCGTCTACCTGGCCGACTCCGGGCCGGGCGTGGTGTGGGCGTTCGACTACGACCTGGCCACCGGGGCGTTCGGGCGGCGTCGGACGCTGCTGGAGTTCGACGGGGTCGACGGCGTCGCCGACGGGCTCACCGTGGACGACGAGGGCTGCCTCTGGACGGCGCTGTGGGGAGGTGGCCAGGTGCGGCGGTACTCCCCCGACGGCGAGCTGCTCGCGGTCGTCGAGGTGCCCACCGACAACACCTCCAGCTGCGCCTTCGCCGGTGCCGGACGGGACCTGCTGGTGGTGAGCACCTCGCAGCACGGGCTCTCGGAGGAGCAGCTGGCCCCGCAGCCGGACGCCGGACGGCTGTTCACCGCCCGCCCGGGAGTGACCGGCCCGGCCGCCAACCCCTACCGCGGTCCGCTGACCGGCCTCCGCGTGGCCTGAAGAAGGACCCCCTGCCCCCCACCCCTCGCAAGCTCGGGGCGGGACCCTGCAGGCGGCCGGGTCAGCTGTCGAAGGCCTCCCGCCAGGCCGGCATCAGCAACTGCTTCGTCCACTGCAGGTACGGCTCCTGCTGGTCCCCGCCGATCTGCACCAGCGCGAGGTGGGTGAAACCGGCATCGGCGTAGGCCTTCGCCGCCTCGATGACGGCCTCCACGTCGTCCCCGCACGGGATGGACCCGGCGACGTCCTCCTCGCGGACGAACTGGCTCGCCGCCTCGAAGCCCGCCGTCCCGGGCAGGTCGGCGTTGACCTTCCAGCCCAGACCGAACCAGCGGAACAGCGAGTGGGCACGGGTCACCGCCGCGGCCTTGTCGGTGCCGTAGCTGATCGGCATCTGACCGACCCGCGGCTTGCCGGCGCCGCCGGCGGCGTCGAACATCTGGCCCAGCTCGGGTTCGGGCTCGGTGGCGATCATGACGTCGGCGTACTCACCGGCCAACTCGACCGACCGCTTGCCCGACACGGCGATGCCGATGGGCACCCCGCCCTCGGGGAGGTCCCAGATCTTGCCGCCGTCCACCGCGTAGTACTCGCCGTGGAAGGTCGTGTAGCCCTCACCGGACAGCAGCTCCCTGATGATCTGCACAGCCTCGGCGAACATCTCGTGCCGCTCGGCGACCGGTGGCCAGCCCTCCCCGATCACGTGCTCGTTGAGGTTCTCCCCCGCCCCCAGGCCGAGGGTGAACCGGCCGTCGGACAGCAACTGCAGCGTGGCCGCCTGCTGGGCGACCACGGCCGGGCGGTACCGCAGGATCGGGCAGGTCACGTAGGTCATCAGCGGCAGCCGCCGGGTCGCCTGCGCAACCGCCCCGAGGGTGACCCAGGCGTTGGGCGAGTGACCCATCTCGTTCAGCCACGGGAAGAAGTGATCACTGCTGACGGCGAAGTCGAAGCCGGCCTCCTCGGCGCCGACGGCGAAGGAGACCAGGTCCTTGGGCCCGGACTGCTCGGTCATCAGGGTGTAGCCCAGCTGCATGCTCATGCCGCGGGGCTACCCCGCTCGCCCGGGAGCTGAACGGCCGCCGTCAGGCCCGCTCGGCGCGCAGCGCCTCCCGGAGCTTCAGCTTGCCGCCGGTGCGCAGCAGCGCCCCGGAGTAGACCCGGCCGCCGATCCGGACGATGACGGCGATCGCCACCAGCATGAGGACGACGGCGACCGCGACCTCCCACCAGGCGGCCTCCCCCGCGGCCATCCGCACCGGCATGACCAGCGGCGAGAGCCCGGGCACGAACGAGGTGACCGCGGCCAGCGTGCTGGGCGGGTCCTGGGCCGCCTGGATGGCGATGATGAACCCGGCGACCAGCAGGATCGTGGTCGGCGTGAGCACGCTGCCGAGGTCCTCCTGCCGGCTGACCAGCGAGGCGGCGACGGCGAACACCGAGGCGTAGAAGGCGTAGCCCAACACGAACCAGGCGACCACGGTCAGCACGGTGCCGATGAGCTGCTCCGGCAGGTCGACGACGCCGAAGGCGAGCGCGCCGGCCACCCCGACCGCGGCGATGACCAGCATCTGCAACAGTCCGAGCACGCCGAGACCGATGATCTTCCCGGCGAGCAGCTGCCAGGGCCGCATGGTGGCCAGCAGCAGCTCCACGACCCGGCTGGACTTCTCCTCCACGACGCCCTGCGCGACGAACTGGCCGAACAGGATGAGCAGCCCGTAGAGGACGACGACCCCGACCAGC